>CAMXWI010000139.1 GCA_947252915.1 uncultured Lactobacillus sp. | reverse complement strand
ATTTTACACGATTTTAAAACAAAAAGGAACATCAAACTTACTTTTCATAAGTTTAGCTTTCCTGATTTAACTGAAACATTAAAATTCCGGCCGAAACGGCAACATTCAGTGATTCAGCATTGCCCCGCATTGGGATATACAAATTGGCAGTCGTTTGGTTTAATAATTCTTCAGCCATTCCTTGACCTTCATTCCCCATTACTAATGCAAAATTTTTGCCTGGCTGAACATGACGAAAGTTTTTGGCCCGTGGATTTAATTGGGTTCCGTATACTGGATGCTGATCATCTTGGAAATCGTTAATCCACCGTTTTAAATCGGCCACCACTAACTGAAGATGAAATTGGCTTCCTTGCATAGAACGAACCACCTTAGGATTGAAGAAATCAGCAGTCCGCTTACTGGCAACAACCCCGGTAAAGCCTGTTGCATCAGCTGTTCGGACCATGGTCCCTACATTTCCCGGATCCTGCACCCGATCTAATAGCAACCACGCCCCAGCCTTAGGATTAGTAACCTGCTTTACATCTGGTATTTCTACCACAGCCACAATTCCTTGCGGAGTATTGGTTTCTGTGATGTGCTTAATAATCTCCGGTGTCACTTCATACACATTTTCGAATCGTGCTACAATGTCTTGGTGTTGGGATAGCTCTTCTGCACTCCCAATCAATGCAATCAACCGTTGATTGCTTCGACTGGCCTCTTGAACAAGATGCCAGCCATCTAATAAGTATTGGCCGAATTTTTTGCGTCCCTTCCTGGTTTGCAGTTTGCGCCAATCTTTAACGTGTTGATTATGAACAGACGTTATTTGTTCTCTCATTTAGTTTCACCTCATTTTAGTAACGCAATTATACCATTAATCAAGCGGAGGCGTTTTACAATGATTAATTATCATTTAACAGTTAGCGGGCGAGTGCAAGGAGTCGGCTTTCGCTGGAGCACCTATCAATTGGCACAAAAACTCGGGCTCACCGGTTTTGTTCAAAATCAAATGGATGGCACCGTGCATATCGTGGTTCAAGGGCCACACAATTTGGTCCGTAAATTCACCAAGCAAGTTCAGGCTGGGGTTAATCAATACGCCCGCGTAACTAACGTCAAAATTAAGCCAGGAAACTTGATCAATACCCAAACGTTTTCGATTAAGGAATCATGGTAAACTGACTGGAATTCCCCCCGTTTTTAAGGTAAGATACCTTCTGTATAATTTTAAAATAAAGGATTGAGTTTATTGAAAAAACAACGACGCTGGTTATTAGCAGGAAGCCTGCTTAGTACATTGCTCATACTTTCCGGTTGTGTACGAACCACCAAAAGCGGCAAACCATACGGAATGGTTTACGAATACCTTGCTAAACCAATGCAGCACTTAATGGAATGGCTAGCAAGTCTGATGGGCAATAATTATGGCTGGGCAATTATCGTCATCGTAATTGTCGTTCGTCTAATCCTGCTGCCAGTAATGATGAGTCAAATGAAGAAGTCGACATTGATGCAAGAAAAAATGTCAATGATTCAACCGCAATTACGAGAAATTCAGCGACAACAAAAGGCAGCCAAAACGCCTGAAGAGCAAGCGGCTGCTACCCAAGCCATGATGGCGCTGTACCGCGACAACAATATTAGTATGACTGGTGGAATTGGCTGTCTTCCTTTACTAATTCAACTACCGGTTTTTGCAGCATTATACGCTGCCATTCGTTACTCTCCTGATCTTTATCATGCTACCTTCCTTGATATTCCTCTGGGGAAGCCAAGCATTTTGTTGGCAATTTTATCTTTTGTGGCCTACCTTTTCCAAGGGTGGCTTTCAATGATCGGAATGCCAAAAAATCAGCAGGCCCAAATGCGGATGATGATGTTAATGAGTCCGGTGATGATTTTCTTCATTTCAATGACTTCATCAGCTGGTTTAGGATTATATTTCTTTATTGGTGGTCTATTTGCCATCTTGCAAACTTGGTTAATCAATGCCTACCGGCCGCACTTGAAAAAACAAATTGCTCAAGAAGTAAAAAATCGGCCAGCTCCAAAGCCGGTTGTGCATTCTCAACCAACGACTAATACCAAAGCTGATCATCAAGATACCATTCAACAATTACAAAATAAACCAGCGGCTAAGCCTAAGCGACGAAACGCTGGTAAGCAACAGCACCACCATAATTAATAATTTACGGTACTGTGTCTTTCAATCCAATATGTAAATCGACTCCAGTGTCTAAAACGTGACACTGGAGTCGATCATCTCAGGACGTGACGCCGAAGTTATCGATAGCTTCCACCACGTCTTTTTTATAAAGGAGTTTTCACATGATTAAACCGATCATTCATGATCAAAAGATTTTAACCAAGGTCAGTACCCCAGCCCAGCTTAGTGATGTCAAGATCGCTCAAGATTTGCTAGATACACTGCAAGCTCATCAAATAAGTTGTGTTGGGCTCGCTGCCAATATGATTGGCATTCACAAACGAATCATCGCAATAACGATTGGTCCAGCCCAAGTTGCAATGTTAAATCCAGAAATCATTGATCATCAACAACCATACCAAGCTCAAGAAGGTTGCTTGAGCCTAAATGGACAAAGAACGACAACTCGTTATCAAACCATCACAGTGCAATTTATGGATATCCAAGGACACCATCAACAAATAATGTTAAATGGCTTTCCCGCACAAATTGCGCAACATGAAATTGACCACTGCAATGGTATTTTAATATAACTTTCACTAACAAGCATAAAGGGAGCGTCCATAGACGCTCCCTTTATGCTTAATTATTGTCATCATACTTCACAATTGGTAGTGTAATCCGAAAAATGGATCCGGCTCCCAACTGACTTTCCAAAGTAATTGTCCCATGGTAGCCCTTGATTAACCGTTGGGCAATGGACAATCCTAAACCATTACCGCCTTTCTTACGACTACGAGCTTTATCCACTCGATAAAAGCGATCAAATACCTTATCGACTTCTTCTGGCGCGATTCCTTCACCAAAATCTTGAACAGCAATCTCGACCGAATTATAATTACGCGACAACGATAGATGAATTTCCTTCCGCTCTGCAGAATACTTCACAGCATTATCACATAAGATAATTAAAATCTGTTCCAGATGATCCCGATAAATATTCACTTCCACATCTTGGCGTAAGTCATCATCAAGGGTAAATTGAAAATCTGGATGAATCATCTTGAAATTATTATAAACTTGTTCAACAACCTCTTCGACCTTGGTCGTGGCATCACGAAACTTAATCTCAACTTGCTCTGCTCTGGATAGATCCAACATTTCTTGAACTAGATTATTC
>CAMXWI010000138.1 GCA_947252915.1 uncultured Lactobacillus sp. | reverse complement strand
CAGAAACAGTTTAAGTTATCTAATCAGGAAGTTGCTCAATTATTTCAGTAAATAAAAATACCATCCGTAGGTATCACCTTAAGATGGTAAAAGTATTTGTTGACACTCACCGATTGCGGTTGGGTGTCCTTTTTAGATAGTAATAATAACCAATTGAAAAAATCAGACCAATACAATTTAGAACAAAGCAAATTATAAGGACATTGTAAAGCCAATGATATTTGGTAATAATCGTCCTCGTAGGTGGCAAAGATATTATTAATCCTAATAACGACAAAGTAATCACGTTGACTGTTATTGACTTCAAAGGACTCGGTTTTAATTGTTTAGAACGAGCCGTAGTAAATTCTCCTGACTCGTAATGAGCTTTAATCTTATCGTGTAATTTTTTTAATGTCATCTTCATCACCTAGGATTCTTTTTAGCTATCAGGATCTTGGTTGGTAACCATCCCCACAGACCATCCCAGCCAGTAGAATAAACTTGAACATCACTGCACCCTAATTCAGATAACAATTTTTTATATTCCTGTACATGTTCAATATCAATAATCACCAATTGTCCATTATTCTTTAATACTCGCATTGCCTCTTCAATTGATAGACGTCGCTGTGCTTTGGGCTTAACATTATGGATTGCTAAACTTGCAAATACATAATCAAAATGATGATCTTGAAAAGGCAGACTAGTCATATCAGCTGTTTGTAGTCGTGCAACATCATTCAGTCCTAATTGATCTATATTTTGTTGCGTGACAAGCCGTGAATTATTTGACTGATCGACAGAATTCCAAATATCAATTCCAATAACTTTTCCGGGAACGCTTAATTTTTGAGCGACCGTTAATAATACTGCTCCATGGCCGGTTCCTAAATCTAAAATCTGGGAAGTACTTGGAATCTCCAACTTTTCTACTACATGCTGGATAATTCTGTATTTACCAATCAAACTTGTATGCAGATAAATTATTGCCAGCATTATCATCAAAACTGGAAAAACGTAGTTTACGTAATTACCCGAATGCATTACATCCACTAATCCAGCCAATCCACAAATAATGAACATAAGCGGCGTAATGGGCGCATCAATTCCCTTTTTCATATCCAATCCTCCATTTTTTAGGATTATACCTGAAAAAGTGGGGGGTAAAGTGCTTGTTTTCCACACAAATAAACGCCACCTTCACGTTCGAAGATGACGTAATCATTAAGATTTTCTCTGATATCGTTGTACTAACTGATCAGCAAAAATTGGTCTCTAAATTTTAACTTTACTGTTACTCAGGAAGTTCCGGTAGACTAAGTAAGCAGCAATCCCCATCCCCAGTAGGGTACCCGTCAAACTACGCCACATCATACTTGGTGAACTAGAAACCGCGGCCCAAATACTGCGATTTAAAACGGCAATGAGGGTAAAAAACATTCCCATTGCTGTATAGGCAACCACAAGAAATACTGCATTATACCAGGCCGTTTTTCCAAGTGATGACAGGTGAATCAGGCCAAAAATAAATGCCGTTAGCCAAATTGTTATGGAACGATTGAAAATACTATCCAAGGCGCCAAATACATACCCACGGAAAACATATTCTTCAACTAATGGAGCACTAATAACTGTCATGGCAAATTGAAGCCACCAATTGTTCACCGTCGTTACTGATGAATGAAAACCGGTCTGAGCCAACCAGGAAAATAGGTAGACCAATCCATCCGCCAAAATTGCGTAAAATATTGGCCACCATTGAAAATGCCATTTCGCTACTAATGGTAAATGCTGACGAAATAAAAAATGATTTAGTAACCAACCACCACCAATGACAATAATTGGATAAACAATCGTCATCGTGATCACCGCAGCATTTTCCGAAAGGTTTACATGATCAGCTACTGCTAGCGGTGCAATCTGCCCCACGACCATTAATATCATCACTACGATGATCATGATTAACGCTTTGATGTATTTTCGCATCTCGTGCCACCTCGATTTGATAGTTCTAGTTTTATTTTACATCTCAATGACGTTTAACTCTTAGTAATATTCCTCCAACTTAAAAATATCAAAAATTACCATCTTCCAACACTCCATGGAGTTCACGTTCAAATATGGTGAAGTGATTAAAGTTAAGATGTGAATATTCAAGATAAGCGGCGCTCAGCTATTTTGACTGGGTGCTTTTTTTACTTAAAAGGCTGTTTAGTTAATTTGAATAAATATTTTCTCCGTCGCTCAAGTGAAGAATTACTAATGCCTCCAAAATTTTGCCAAGTAATATGACGAAAGCCCAATTGTTTCAAAGTCTTATTAATAAAGATTTTCTTGATAGCATTACCCAAAAAGAACCGAATATACCATGTTGGAGAAGTTGAAGTGGTAAATACATAACAATGCTTAACGTTGGTCAACTCACCCTTCACTCCTGTTTTAGTAACAGTATGTGATAATCCCGGCCCTTCCTTCATCACCTTATCAATGAAGCCCTTCAACACCCCAGGAATACTATTCCACCAGTAAGGTGTAATAAAAATCACAGTCCTTGCTTGCCGACATAAATTCAGGTACCTGGTGACTAAGGGGTCCGTCGTTTCACCACGATGATAAAGCCTCAATTCTTCCGTTGAATACACCGGGTTAAAATGTTCCGCATACAAATCAATTATTTCATACTCCCGCTGACCTGCACTCAAATTCTCTTTAATTGCTTTCAATTCAGCATGATTAAAACTTTGCTCATAGGGATGACAATAAATTATCAAAATCATTTTTGACTACCTCGTATCATTTCGTTCAAAGTACGTTCAACCAAGGTTGAATCATAATTTGTAGCACCTTTTAATATCAGCAAGGAATACCCTTGGATAAAGGACCAGATCTGCGTGAAAAATTGCTGATTGGTGATGCCGCCTTGGTTAACCTGATGGACTAGTTCCATCACCTGATTATAAAATTCAAAATCATGGTTAGTATTATGGTAAAAGTTCTTCAGACTGGAATTGAAAAATAAAAAGTTTACTAACTGTGGTTGCTTTTGACTAAGTAAGCAGAGTTTACCCGCAATCGAAAGTAGTTGAACCTTTGCAGATATTATTTGGTCGACCATCAGTCCTTCAGCTAACTGTTGCGATAATTTAATTGATACCTGATAGAACAGTTCTTCTTTATTTGGAAAGTATTTATAAATAGCGCCAGTTGTCATACCAATCTTGGCAGCTAATTTCCGCATTGAGAGTTTTTCGTAATCATCGTATTTAATCCATTTAATTGTGGCACTAATGATTTTATCTTCCGTACTATCCAAACATGATACCTCCATTAAATAACAGTGTTATTTATGGTTAAAAATATAACACTGTTATCTTACAC
>CAMXWI010000137.1 GCA_947252915.1 uncultured Lactobacillus sp. | reverse complement strand
ACCAAAGGTTTAGTAAGAAAGAAAACAGATCCCAAATTTTACTTTGCAATTTTTATTCGAAAGCATCACGGAAATTATAATGGCGGAATTGGCATCATTATTCCCCATCTTAATGTATTATTTCAGATCACTAGATTTCGCGGCATGGCTAAAGAAGTAACTGGTGAATGTTTCTTCTCTAATGCTTACGAAAAAATATATGAGCCATCTTACTCCAATCTTCGAGTTGTTCGTTATTCTAGATTCTCTGACTTAGTAGAAGCGCACCCTGAACTTGAACATCCATTTTTCCAGGAGATTTTTGAAAAGCGACTGCAGGAAATTGCCAATTACCGGATTGATGACCGAGGTGTCTTTAGAGTGGTAGATAATGATCCAACAGCAGATATGGACTTCGGTCTCATTAATGTTCGTATGAAGCATTATTTCAAGAAAATGAAGAGTGGCTGGCCAGTAGATTAGGAAAGGTGAAGCTAGAATGTTAATGGATGATAGTGGAATTATGACTTTTCCGAGCACTCCATCTTACTTACTTCAGGCGGAAATGCTTCAGCTAAATAAAGTGTTTAGTGGACATTGTGAGGATGAGTCTGGTAAGAGTGAAGCAATAAAAATGCTACCAGAGCAAGTATTTAGTGAACTAATAACCAAAGGACCATTTCAAAATGATGCTAAATCAACGTTTAGATTCACTAAGAACGGCATTTATGCTGCTAATAAAGTAGTTGCACATGACGTGGTACAGATTGATGTTCATTCAATGCTTCCTACTTTTGCCTATGATCTTGGTTTATTAAATGGTCAGTACCAAGCTCTATATAATAGGAAAAAATCGATTGAAAAGATTGATGGTTATCAGGCTAACCCCAAGCTAGCTCAGGAAAGGGCGGACATCAAGTTCCGGCTTAATCATGCTTGTTCTACTAATGATAGTGGGAGGGGCAGATACGTTAATCGGTTACTTCCGGTGTTTAGTTCCATGAATTTTATGTTTGATGTCTTAAGCTACTGGGGACTTAACAATATTTTAGCTTGTCTTAATGATGGCTTCATCATGCAGGTCGGTAAGAGGTTTAATCAGAAATTTGCCAAGTTTGAACAATATTATCAGGAACAGATTCCGCATTTAACCTTCTCAGCTAAGAAGTGGAAGTACGGAATTGTTAAGAACCCGCAGGAATATATACTGATCAACTCACCATCAGATTATAAGTGTCGCAACCATGAATTCGATGTTAATTCGCTGTATCAACAGAAAACAGGACATAGTTTGAGGACACTTAAAACAGACGAGGTTGACCAAGATACGTTAGCATTAGCACAAGCAAAAGAAGGAGAGGTGATTAGAGTGCTTTATCGTTACATGTTTGAACCAGATATTGATGGTTTAGGAGCACTTGACGAACAGGAACAATTCAAGGATCTGGATAAAATTCTTCAGCAAGCTGGAGTTAATGATATTGACTACAAGGTACCGAAGAAGCATTTCTACAATGTTTACCTAGGTGATGATAATGACCCTGATGACTGGGCATATCAGTTCACTAAGCGGATATTGCAAAATCAGGTTTTCGCTACTGGAGATAAACTTAAAGGTAGAGTTAATTTGTTGGGTCAGACCATTAAGATTGATGAAGTCCAAAATATTGATGATTATCTGGATAATAGTCGAGTTCAAGTTATTAATAATTACACACCGTCAGTTATTGATTCTATTGGCAACGATCAAACCATTGAAGAGTGGTTAGAGCATGAGGTTAAGAAGATCCAGCAAAGCAATGTTAATCTAGCTTACCAGTACAGCCTACTTACAATGACTGCCCAAGCTTGGGCAACTCTCAACAAAGAGAGTCCTAATAAAGTAGTTAATTATTTAACTAAGTTGAGAAAAAAGCATGGATTGTCTCAGCTGGATATGGCCGATATGGTATATAGCGATCCGAATACCATTGATGGTCAGCTGATGGTGAAGGACAGTCATAATGTGTACAGCTCTAAGGCTTCGGTAATTAACCATTTATTGAAGAAGTACATGAATAAGCAGCAGAAGCAACACTTTGACTTAGTGAAAAATAATATTTTAGCATTGCTGCAAGACGACAAGTACCAAGATACTTTAGAAAGTGGCTTCAATTCTGATACCCAGACCATCTGGTTGAATGGTAAAGGTAAGATTCAAATCGATACACAGTATGGTCATGTGGTTTGACATCATGTGAACGTTAACTATAGTCCGGGCATTGTTAACAGCACAGAATACTATCAGGTTAATAGTTTTCTTAAACACCTGGCTCCTAAACAGGAGCGTCAGCTAAAAGCAATGCTTGGTCTAATTCCACTTCAACATACAGAGATTATGAAGGAATTAAGAACTTTTATTGTACTAAAAGGTAAGAGTGGTGCTGGAAAGAGTACATTAGCAAACTTGCTAGAGAAACTTTTTAATGATCCTGATCAGGCAGGTTCTAACATTATTTCTAATACGCAGAATGTTAACAAAGCCTTTACTGATGGGCATTATATTGCTCTTAACGATACTAAAAACGGCATGTTAATGTTATGGTTTGATGATTTTCAGTCCTCTAGTCGGAATAATATTATTACTGCCAATGCAGGAACAGTAATTAATGGGGTGATTTCTGGGGTAGCACAAAATGCTTCCACAAAATATGAGCGGGATCATCCGGTAACCTTACCTTCACTAATCGTAATCGCGACTAACTCTATACCGCAAGTTACGCAGGAAGGAACCGCAGCTAGAATGTTCGTGATTGATTCACCGAAGACGCTCAAATAAGATCCGATTAAGGATGAGAACGGTAATGTTATTAAGGTTGCTGATTTTATTAATAATCCAAAAGTATGGCAATCATTGTTCTATATCATCATGCGGGAAGCAGCTAATTTGCTTAAAATGACTGATAAAGAACGGGGAGAAATTTTCGATCATAAGTATTCTGCAGCGTCTAAGTTGTCGGTGCTCAATGATTCATTGGAGCTATTCTTTGAAAATCAAGGAATTACTTCACCGTATGACCTCATCGGGATGCAAGCCAATAAACTCTTTAATGTTTATAAGGATGAAGCTAAGCAACCAGGGGTATCTTATCGGTCATTTACGGATCAGCTAGAATTGTTGGGACTTGTACTTAAGCGGAAACACTTTAATGGAAGAACTTTCCAGAAAGTGATTTGTTCCAATAACGATCGGCTAACTCAAGAAAAAATGAAAGCCATGCTCAATGACCTCAGTATTCTGCCAGACCAAGTAAATAGTGTGGATCTTGATACTGGTGAAATCAGGCCATTAAAGACATGGCATCACGGTTACGAAAATTTAAAGGATAAGTACCCTCACGCCTGTCTCTTATACACATCTGACGCTG
>CAMXWI010000136.1 GCA_947252915.1 uncultured Lactobacillus sp. | reverse complement strand
ATTTAGTGCGAGTTGTAAATTCAGTCATAAATAAAACTTCCTTTCTACGATACAAAAAAAGTCCCTAGAATCAGTGACCATTACTGGTGTTGATTCTAGGGACGCTGGTTAATCAATAATTAATAGCGTGTTACCACCCTAATTTAGTCCAGTCTCACGACTGCACTCTCAGTAGGTACTCCACTAAAATGTGGAAGACCCAGGTACGATAACGGGTACCACTCCGTAAGCTGCTTGCGAGTGCTCACAACTTCCATCGCTCCGAGACCATCTTCATTAACTTTCCCAACGCTGCTTCCCATCTAACGCAGTTCTCTGGAGAAGGGATCATTAACTACTCATCTCTTCATCACGGTTATTTAAATCTTGCTTAGAATATTATAATTAAATTTTAATTTTGTCAACCATAATTTTGGAATTTTTAGAAAGTCGGGGAAGAACCCTTTGTCACAACAGATCAATGATAAAATAAGGACAATAGATAAACGGAGGAATTGTGATGAGTACTTTAAAGTTTATTCTTGGTCCGGCTTCAAAGGATCATCAGCATGCACTAGTTCAAGAACTACATCAACAACTGGTTGCCAACCCTAACGACCAGTTCTTTTTTCTTGTACCAAACCATATCAAGTTTTCAACCGAAATAGATGTTCTTAATCAATTGAAGAGCTTAGGTGGTTCGACGGATGTATACGCTCAGTCGCGGGTTCAGGTTCTTTCTTTTACCCGATTAGCGTGGTTTTTATTGCGTAATGATCCTCATTATCAGACACCCCGGATTTCTGATGTAGGTCTAACGATGTTAGTCGCCAAAATTATTCGTGAATTGCCAGAAGACGATTTAAAAATGTTCGCGAAGGAGGCACATCGGTATGGTTTTGTGCAGGATCTAACTGCACAACTGATTGAACTGCAAAATGCCAATGTTGATCCGCAAGATCATGATGCAATTATTGAGCGGGTTCAAAAGTGGGCAGATGAACATCAAGAACGGGTTTCATCGGCATTTTTGGATAAAATGACGGTGCTCTTTAAAGTTTATGCCGCATTTGAACAGGGATTGACAGGACGACTAAATTCAAGTGCGGTTTACCAATTACTGATTAAACGTCTTGCCAAAGATGATTTTTCTCATACACATTTTATCTTAAACCGTTATAATGGTCAGTTTTCCGCGATGGAAGAGCAAATCGTAGAAACAATGATCAAAAAAGCAGCCTCGACCACGATTGGCCTGGTTTTGGACAGACCATATCGAGGGGCAACGCTACCGGATCCGAATAATCTTTTTTATCAATCAGGGATGCAATATCATCGGTTAGCAGAGTTCGCAGAACAACAGCCGGATGTAATACTGGTGGATGATCAAGTGGTTACAGTTAACCGCGTCAGTGATGGACTAGCTGAAGTTGAAGAGTGGATGAAAGCCCAGGCACAATTTACGGTTCCAGAACAACAACCCCGAACTGATCAAGGAGTACATTTTTTTACTGCACCAACGCGGGTTGCTGAACTGCAGCGAGTTGCCGCTAAAATCCGTCAATTAGTGGCTAGTGGTCAGTACCGTTACCGTGATTTTTTGATTTTAACGCGGCACTTAGATGGTTATACGACAATGTTGAAACCGGTGTTTGATGTAAATGAAGTGCCGATTTTTAACGATAATGATCGTTCAATGGCTAATCACCCGTTAGTAACATTACTGGAAGCCATTTTTAAAATTGCTGACCGCCACTTTCAATTGCCAGATATATTGCAGCTTCTAAAAACGGGACTAGTGGTACCTCAAGAACGTGATGAAAAAGGGCAGAGCTATTATCCAAGTCAACGATTTATGTCAGCCGTGTATACAACGGAAAACTGGTGTTTAAAGTATGGAAAAACTGGTAATGCATGGTTAGAACAAAAGGAGTGGGAATTTACTCCGCACGTTGATCCTCAAATCCTGGCAAATAATGAACAATTAAAAAATCGTGAACAGCAACAAACTAACCACATTAATTGGGTAAAGAGTGTCGTTCGTGATCAAATAGCACCGTTCATTAAACAATTACAGGGAGCTTCTGATGGACAGACAGCGGCCCACATTTTATATCAAGGATTAATCAATTTGGGAGTTCGAGAACAACTTGAGCAGTGGACAAAAGCAGCAACTAAGCGCGGTCAGATGGATCTTGCTCAACAACCGCAACAAGTTTGGAACACCATGGTTAACCTACTGGATGAATACGTAACGGTGTTGGGTAATGAAGGGACATTTGATTTAACTGAATTTGCGGAAATTATTCAGGTTGGTTTTCAAACGGCAACGTATTCACAGATTCCTTCGACGATGGATCAAGTCTTGGTTTCCGAAACGGGAATTGTACAAACTAACCAACGTAAGGTTGTTTTTATGATTGGCGCAACCGATGACGTCATGCCAGAAATTAAAATTAGCGAAGGATTGTTAAGTGATCCAGACAAACAACTCCTCAGTCAGGGGCTAGCGGATGGACAATTTTTACCGGTTTCTGGAATGCAACGAATTGATAATGAAGCAATGCTGAACTATTTGGGGATGCTTAATGCGCGTGAACAGCTATACTTGTCTGCTCCTGCGATGGGTAGTAATGAGGAGCGGGTCACAATGTCCCCATATTTGGTAGGTTTAGCAACCTATTTCGGTCAGTGGAATGCGGATAATAATCAGTTACGAAATGACTTGCCATTTGCACCAGCACCGCGCGCTGATTTTTCTAAAATAAAGCCATTTGTTAGTGCACCAGCGGCAACATTAACAAATTACGTCCAAGTAGAACGGCATGCAAAGAATGCTGGGCAAACCGTTAGTGCGGGTTGGCGAAATATTTCCCGGGAAATGAATCATGAACATCTGGGTTGGCTAAAATCGAGTTTAAATTACCAAAATCAAACTACCAAACTATCACCGGAGATGGCAGCAAAGCTCTATGGTCATTTGGATCCGGATGTCTTGAAGCAAGCGACGGCAGCGGGTGATAATTTTGATTGGACGACCGTTAGTGATGATCAACGGCATAATACTTTAGCAACCTCCATTTCACAGTTACAGACGTTTTACCGCAATCCATACGAATACTTTTTGAAGTTTGGCCTAGATTTGCAAAAACGGGAAGAATTGGAAATTACCAATGCGAATTCAGGAACCTTCTATCATGATTCGTTAGAAGCCTTTGTAAGGTTATTGAAACAGAATCAGGTTAAGTTAGCCGAACTTGCTGATGATCAATTAGCATTTTACGTTGCTAAGGCGATGGATTGGGCATTTAGTCGTCAACCAAGTGTGGTGGAACTTGCGGAAAATTATGAGCGAATTGCTTATCAAAAGCATCATCTTGAACAGACGGTTTTAACGATGGCCCGAGTCTGTCTCTTATACACATCTCCGAGCCCACGAGACGGTTGCGAGGATCT
>CAMXWI010000135.1 GCA_947252915.1 uncultured Lactobacillus sp. | reverse complement strand
TCGTGGGCTCGGAGATGTGTATAAGAGACAGGTAATGAGCGATCCAGTTACAACTGGCGGAAATAGTTTTTTCATTTTAGCGAAGTAGCCAGCAATTAAAAAGATGAAGATTCCGGCACAAATAATGGCCCCATACATGTAAGTAATGCCCATCTTGCTACCGATGGATTCCAGAGGGGCAACCGACTGGACGGCACAACCAAGAACGACTGGTAAACCAATTCCCATGAGTGGTGTGCGATGGAGTTGAAGTAGGGTGGCAATTCCACACATAAAGATGTCAATGGAAACGAGGTACGTCATTTGGGCAGTTGAAAAATGTAAGAAATTACCAATCAATAATGGAACTAAAACGTCTCCGGAATACATTGCCAAAAGGTGTTGAAAACCAAGGATGAGGTTCTTTCCAAAATTAGTAGTTGGTGCAGGCTGAATGGTTTGTTGTGTCAAGATAATCCTCCCTGAAATAAAAAACGGGCCCCATGTGGTGGACCCGTTCATTGTAACGATGCTTATAGTCTCATATTTACGGCATGAGGTAGAAACGTCCGGCCATATTACGGAAATATATAGGCAATATTTAATTGTAAGTATCTTAGCATAATTAACGAACAATCTCAATGATTATTTCCACCAATGGCGGTTAAAAGCGAACCAGATGGAAAGTGCCATCAAAATTAATGTGATAATAATGGTGATTTGCCATGCAAAGTCGTTTTGAGCGAACGGTAAGGTTTTGACATTTTCACCATAAAAGCCGGAAACAATTGGTGGGATTGCCAGGACAATGGAATAAACAGTTAAAAATTTCATGGCTTGGTTTAGGTTACTATCTAGAACCTTACTGTATGCATCGGAAACGCGGGCCGACACATCCGAAGTCATCTGGGCCATTTCAAGTCCCTGTTGGGCTTCGACAATGACATCATCGAGATCGTTACGTTGCTTGCGCGTCATCAGGTGGTTAAATCGGCGTTTGAATTCTTGCAGCAAGGAGACATTTCCCTGTAAGGAAGTCAAAATATAGACCAAACCGGTTTCGATTTCCATGAATTCGGTGATGGCTTTTCGTTCAGTATGCTTTTGCAGATTTCGTTGAATTTCTCGTCGTTGTTGATCAGCCCGGCGGATGGGACCAAAGTACGCCGTCGAAAGTTGATATAAAATCGGCAAAATAAAGTCAAACTGATCGGTTTGACTATCCCGTTGCTTGAGCTTCTCAAGTTGACGGGCAATGATACCATTAACGAAGTTGGTTTGTGCGTTAGTGAAGGTGAGCACATTATTGGTAGTCAACATAATGCCAATTGGCGCGGTTTGTGGGGCCGATAATTCGTGAGTTGGGACATAAACATCGAAAATTAAAAGAGTTAATCCAGCGTCAGGATCGCCTTCCACCCGGGCTTTTTCGTAAGGGTCGATTGCGTAATCCAGTAATTCCTGAGTCACTTCATACTTTTCAAACAAGGCTTCCCGTTCGTTGGGAAGCGGTTCAAAGACACTGACCCAGTAACCATGATCGTTAATTTTAACTGAACTAAGCACAATTTCACCTCCACAAATTAATTACTTATCGTTTATTATACGCTATTATAATATCAGGATTGAAGTAGAAATGAGGAGAATCTTTTGATAAAACCACGGTGGATAATAAGGGAACAATTGACTCCACAACAAGAACGATGCTCGGTCCGCTACTTACTCCAGCGGCAATGGGCGCTTCCAAGTAGACTAGTTCATTATTTACGGGTTCGGCGTCAAGTGTTAATTAACGGAACCTACCGGAATATGAATGAGCCAGTGGCGCCGGGTGAGCAGGTTACGCTTAATTTTGCTGGAGACGAGTTTCGAACGCCAACTTCTAATTATCGGCCGACACCATCACCAATGCTGGACGTTCTTTTTGAAAACCGTGATCTACTGGTTGTTAATAAGCCCGCGGGACAGAAGACACACCCCAACAAGCCGTTAGAAACGGGAACATTAATGAATGACGTGGCGGGCTACTTGCAAGACAGTTCTGCAGCGGCTTACATGGTGCACCGGATTGACCAAGCCACTAGTGGGGCAGTGATTGTCGCAAAAAATCCAGTGGTGGTGCCCATCCTCGATCGCTATATTGCGGCTGGAAAGATTCATCGGCGCTATGTTGCCGTCGTCGAAGGAACCCTTGCCAAAAAGTGCGGGCGATTTAGCTGGCCAATTGGTTTCGATCCGACTGATCAGCGAAAACGATGCGTTAATGGTTTAAAGGCCAAGCCAGCATTAACAAATTATCAGGTACTACAAACATCTGATAATTTAAGTTTGGTCCAGTTACAATTGCAGACGGGACGGACACACCAAATTCGGGTCCACTTAGCCCATAGTGGGCACCCAATTGTCGGTGATCCCTTATACAATGGTCGACCTTATTCACGGATGCTCCTCCATGGGATCGCTCAGCAGTTAGTGGTGCCGTTTAAGCAAACTTTACGTGAAATTTACGCTCCCCTCCCTAACTATTTTCCGCCGGCTCTGGTAAAATATGACCAGAAAGAATATAAGGGGGATATTAATTGTCACTTTTAGGGGAACTCTATGGACCGTTTTTTGATGGTCATAATTGGTTAACTGTTGTTGAGTCCGGTCAGGACTGGCTAATCATTTTATCGCTAGTATTAATTGAATGTCTGCTGTCTGTTGACAACGCCATTGTTCTGGCTGCCCAAACCAGAGTTCTGCCAACGTTAAAGGAACAAGAAGAGTCACTATTTTATGGTATTTGGGGGTCCTACCTTTTCCGCTTTTTAATTATTGGAATTGGGACATTTCTAATCAATTTTTGGGAAATCAAGGTCCTTGGGGCAATTTACCTGATGTATCTGTCATACCGTTTCTTTAAGAATCAACTAACCGGACAGCACCATCGTCGGCAACGAAAGAGTCGTGCAGCGGGATTAACTGGTCGGAAAAGATTTTGGGCAGTTGTCGCTCAAATTGAATTTATTGATATTGTGTTCTCAATCGATTCGGTTCTGGCATCATTAGCCGTTTCGTCAAATCCCGTCATTGTTTTGATTGGTGGTTTTATCGGGATTGCCTGTATGCGGGGAGTGGCTGAAATTATTATGCGCTTAATGCGTAAGATTCCAGAACTAGAGCCAATGGCATATGTCTTAATTTTCTTGATTGCAATTAAACTCTTCTTGACGATTCCAATGATTGATATTGAGATTCCCTCGGGACAGTTTGGGATTTTCATAGTTGGGGTATTTATTGCAACCTTTATTGTTCACTTTATTCGAAATCCGAAGGGCAAGGGTGAGCAACCACAAGTAAAGGAGGATGATAGTGATGATCGAAGCCACCATTGATAATTTTGACCAGTTAACCGCGGGTAAGCTGACACTGTCTCTTATACACATCTGACGCTGCCGACGATTGCTCTATTGTGTA
>CAMXWI010000134.1 GCA_947252915.1 uncultured Lactobacillus sp. | reverse complement strand
TACACAATAGAGCAATCGTCGGCAGCGTCAGATGTGTATAAGAGACAGGAAATTATGGCTATCAAAGCTTCACAAGTTATGGAATTACGGAAGAAGTCCGGTGCCGGCATCATGGATGCTAAGAAGGCATTAGTTGAAACTGATGGTGACATGGACAAGGCAATGGATTACCTTCGTGAAAAGGGAATTGCTAAAGCGGCTAAGAAGAGCGATCGAATTGCCGCTGAAGGTTTAACTGACATTGTGGTTGATGGGAATACAGCTGCAATTGTGGAATTAAACTCAGAAACTGACTTCGTAGCTGCTTCTGATCCATTCAAAGCTGCTTTGAATGATGTTGCTAAGAAGATTGTTGAAAACAAGCCGGCTGATGTCGATGCTGCCTTAGAAATCAAGACTGATAACGGTACGCTTGGTGAAAACTTAACTGAAACCACTCGGCAAACTGGGGAAAAAGTTAGTCTACGGCGGTTTGCTGTTGTTGATAAGGCTGATGGCGATAACTTTGGTGCTTATCTTCACCAAGGTGGCCGGATTGCTGCCTTAGTTGTCTTGGAAGGTGCTGATGAAGCTACTGCTAAGGATGTTGCTATGCATGTTGCAGCAGTTAACCCAGAATTTATGACGCGTGATGACGTTTCTGCTGAACGTCTGGATCATGAACGGAAGATTTTTAAGGAAGAAACATTAAACGAAGGCAAGCCAGCTAAGATTGTTGATAAGATTGTTGAAGGTCGTCTTAACAAGTTCTTATCAGAAATCTGTTTAGCAGACCAAGCCTTTGTTAAGGACAGTGACAAGACAGTTGCTGAATACGTTGCTTCTAAGGGTGGTAAGTTGAAGTCATTCATTCGCTACGAAGTTGGTGAAGGAATCGAAAAGAAGCAAAGTAACATTGCTGATGAAGTTCAACAAGAACTGAACCGTTAATTTGCTTTTAGTTTGGGACGTACTATGGTAGTTAGTACGTCTTTTTAATAGTTTGTAAACAACTTAACCTGAGGAGGTTCAACGAATGGCAAATGGTGTTAAGTACAACCGGGTTGTTTTGAAATTAAGTGGCGAAGCTTTGGCTGGAGATCAGGGTTTTGGAATTAATCCACCAGAACTAAAAACAGTAGCAAAAGAACTAAAAGAGGTTCATGATTTAGGAGTCCAAGTTTGTATCGTCGTAGGTGGCGGTAACATGTGGCGTGGAGTTACAGGTGAAAAACTGGGGATGGAACGTGCTCAAGCTGACTACATTGGAATGTTGGCAACCATTATGAACGCCTTGTCTCTTCAAGATGCTTTAGAAGGATTAGGTGTGCAAACCCGGGTTCAAACGTCCATCGAAATGCGGCAAATTGCTGAACCATATATTCGACGGAAAGCAATTCGGCATCTGGAAAAGGGCCGGGTAGTGATTTTTGCCGGTGGTACAGGAAGTCCGTACTTCTCAACAGATACAACCGCAGCATTACGGGCGGCTGAAATGAATGCGGATGCTATTTTAATGGCTAAGAACGGAGTGGATGGTGTCTACTCAGCAGATCCAAATAAAGATTCATCAGCAGTTAAATTTGATCATCTAACTCACATGGATATTCTTGATAAACATCTCCACGTTATGGATTCGACAGCTAGTTCTATGTCAATGGACAATGATATTCCATTGGTAGTCTTTAACTTGAATACACCGGGCAACATTATGAAGGTTGTACGGGGTGAAAAAATTGGGACAACAATCGAAGGAGAATAGTTAAAATGGATGGTAAGCAAATTTTAGCAAATGCAAAAGAAAAAATGGCTAAATCAGGTGAAGCGTTAAAGCGGACCTTAGCTGATATTCGTGCGGGACGAGCAAATGCCAGTATTTTAAATCCGGTTAAGGTTGATTATTATGGTGCACCAACACCACTTAATCAAATGGCTTCCATTACGGTTCCTGAAGCACGGCAATTACTTGTGTCCCCATATGATAAGAGTACGTTAAAGGATATTGAACGAGCAATCTATGAAGCAGATTTAGGTTTAACTCCTCAAAATGATGGTGAAGCAATCCGCATCATGATTCCGCAACTCACCGAAGAACGGCGGAAAGAATTAGTGAAGGACGTTAAAGCAGAACTGGAAAACGCTAAAGTTGCTGTTCGAAACGTTCGTCGCGAGGCCATGGATGACCTTAAGAAGGGGAATAAAGATGGCGATTTTAATGATGACGAGTTTCATAATCTAGAAGACCAAGTTCAAAAAGAAACCGATGCTGGAATCAAGAATTTGGAAGCAATTGCGAAGGATAAAGAAGACGAATTAATGGGCAAGTAATAGTAGTTTCCATTAATCTCAGGTGAAGTACTGTGGTGCTTCACCTTTTTTTATAAGTAACGATTGTAGAGAAATTGTGGTAGATCTGGTAGAATAAGAAAGATTGTAAATAATGTCATTGGAGGATTAAGTTGTTTTCCCAAAAAAAAGAGACGGATGCAAATTCATCCCAGATTGATTTAGCAAAAATTCCGCACCACATTGCAATAATTATGGATGGTAATGGACGATGGGCACAAGCGCGTCACTTACCACGGGTTGCAGGCCATCAGCAGGGAATGGAAACTGTTAAAAAGGTTACGATTGCAGCTAGTAAGCTTGGTGTGAAAGTATTGTCACTCTATGCCTTTTCCACGGAAAATTGGAAACGTCCACAAAGTGAAGTTAGTTTTTTAATGAATTTGCCGATTAAATTTTTCACAAAGTTTGTTCCTGATTTAGTTAAACATAATGTTCGAGTAACTGTAATGGGTGATATTACAAAGTTACCTGAGAAAACCCAAATTGCTGTTCGGAATGCAATTCATGATACTGAGCAATGTACAGGAATGGTTCTGAACTTTGCCCTTAATTATGGTGGCCGAGATGAGATTGTTCGTGCAACTACTGATATGATTAAGGATGTTCAGAATGGCAAACTTTCTTCAATGGACATAAATGAAAAGACTATGGGTAAATATTTGATGACTGCACCACTAACTCCTTATGAAGATCCAGAATTATTAATTCGTACGAGTGGTGAACAGCGTTTAAGCAATTTCATGCTTTGGCAAGTTGCATATAGTGAGTTTGTATTTATGGACGAACATTGGCCAGATTTTGACGGTGAATCTTTGAAAAAGGCCATTAGTATTTTTCAACATCGACATCGGCGTTTCGGTGGCCTCAAAAATAAGTAAAGAGGACGGGTGTTAATTTTGAAGACAAGAGTAATAACTGCAATCGTTGCTCTGGCGATTTTTATTCCATTAATTTTAATTGGTCACTTACCTTTAACCATCGCGGCAATAGCCTTAGCAATCGTTGCAATGAGTGAAATTTTAATTATGAAAAAGATGTTTTTAACGTCGTTTGCAGCAATTATGTCATATTTAGGAGTTGCGATTGTGACGGTTCCTCAATCGTGGCTGGCGTGGTT
>CAMXWI010000133.1 GCA_947252915.1 uncultured Lactobacillus sp. | reverse complement strand
GTTATGAGGTTTTAACATGCAGAATAAGAATTCGGTGATGACGAAATTGGCGTTTTTGTCAGTTTCGTTCATGTTAACGAGTGCCTATGCTGTTCAAAGTGCGCTTCCGCAGTTGAAGGCATCTTTGAATGTTACGCAGACCCAGTCTGAGTATTTAGCAACGACACCATCGTTTGCCGTAATGATTTTTGTTGTCTTATCACCATTGCTACAACAATGGTTCAAGATTTCAGACAAGAAAATGATTATGATTGGGGTTACGATCGTTGGGGTAATGGGATTGGTTCCGTTCTTTAATATTCATAGTTACCCAATCATCTTAGGCTCTCGTTTATTGCTTGGGGCTGGTTATGGTTTGTATAACTCACAAGCCATTTCAATGATTTCGGTTTGGTACGAAGATGAAACGCGTGCTCAAATGCTTGGTTGGCGGGCAGCGGCTGAACAAATTGGTCAAGCCTTTACGCTGTTCCTAGCGGGGCTCTTGTTAACCATGAGTGGCTGGCATGCGTCATTCCTGATTTATGCTTTAGCCTTTGTTGTTTTGATCTTCTTTGGTTTACGCGTTCCCGATGATGCCAAAGCTGAAAAGGTCGAAGAACAGGTTAAAGAAGAAGTCGAGGAAACCGTCGACGATTTCGATACGGATGACATTAAAAAGACGAGCCCTACTGTTTACCTGTTAGTATTGTTTGCTTTCTTGTTAGTTGTCGACTATGTGGGAATGGAAAATCGTTTCCCAGGACTGGCCGTTAACATTAAAGGGGCTCAATACACTGGGGCATCGAACTTCCTATCATTAATGCTGATTGGTGCGACGTTAGGTGGCTTGTTCTACGGATCAATTCAAAAGCGTCTCGGCTTTGGAACGGTTTATTTAGGCCTGGACTTAATGGCCGTATCTAATTTCTTGTTCTACTTTGCAGGCTCTAATTTTGTTGTCCTGGTGATTGGGCTTCTTCTGATTGGGTTCCCACTGCAATTAGTTTCACCATTGATCTTTAATTTGTTGCCAAATCTGGCACCAGCAAAGCGTCAGCCGCTGGTTACATCAATGGTGTTAATCGGGTTCAACTTTGGGGCGTTCTTCTCCCCATCAATTGCCGAATGGACTAACCATTTGATGGGCCAACCAACAAGCGGTTATGGACTTGCTGCCCCATTCCTAGTTTATGGAATTGGCCTCTTGGTCATTGCCGCCATCATCTTTTTTGCTACTCGTCGCCAAGCTGCTAAATAGTTATAGATAAACTTTATGGAGGAATAAAAAATGCCAATTCAAAATAAAGCAATGTTGATTACTTACTCTGACTCAATGGGTAAAAACATCAAGGAAACACATGAAGTCTTAAACAAGTATATCGGTGATGCCATTGGCGGTGTTCACTTATTACCATTTTTCCCATCCACTGGTGACCGTGGTTTCGCCCCTTATCGTTATGATGTGGTTGACAGTGCTTTTGGTGACTGGAGTGACGTTGAATCATTAGGTGAAGATTACTACCTGATGTTTGACTTCATGATCAACCACATTTCTAAGAAGTCTGAAATGTACCAAGACTTTAAGAAGAAGCATGATGATTCCAAGTACAATGATTTCTTCATTCGTTGGGAAAAGTTCTGGGAAAAGGCTGGTAAGAACCGTCCAACCCAAGAAGATATCGACTTAATTTACAAACGTAAGGATAAGGCGCCTGAACAAGAAATCGAATTTGACGATGGTACTAAGGAACACCTTTGGAACACGTTTGGTGAAGAACAAATCGACATCAACGTTAAGAGCAAGGTTGCTAATGAATTCTTTAAGGAAACGCTGATCGATATGGTTAAGCACGGAGCCGACATGATTCGTCTGGACGCCTTTGCTTACGCTGTTAAGAAGGTCGGCACCAATGACTTCTTCGTTGAACCAGAAATTTGGGACCTCTTAAATGAAGTTCAAGATATTTTGGCTCCTTACAAAGCAATTATCTTGCCAGAAATCCATGAACACTACACGATTCCACAAAAGATTTCTGCTCACAATTTCTTCATTTACGACTTTACTTTACCAATGACCACGCTTTACACACTTTACTCTGGTAAGACGAACCGTCTTGCTAAGTGGTTGAAGATGTCACCAATGAAGCAATTTACTACTCTGGACACTCACGATGGAATCGGGGTAGTGGATGCCAAGGATATTTTAACGGATGATGAAATTGACTACGCATCCAACGAATTGTACAAGGTTGGTGCTAACGTTAAGCGGAAGTACTCCAGTGCAGAATACAATAACTTGGACATTTACCAAATCAATTCTACTTATTACTCTGCTTTGGGTGACGATGACAAAGCTTACCTGCTTTCTCGTGCATTCCAAATCTTTGCGCCTGGTATTCCAATGGTTTACTACGCTGGTTTGCTGGCCGGTTCCAACGACCTTGACTTGCTCGAAAAAACTAAAGAAGGTCGTAACATCAACCGTCACTACTACACAAAGGAAGAAGTTGCTCAAGAAGTTCAACGTCCAGTCGTTAAGAACCTCTTAGACTTGCTTTCTTGGCGGAACAAGTTTGCTGCCTTTGATCTGGAAGGCTCAATTGATGTTGAAACACCAACTGAAACAACCATCAAGATCACTCGTAAGGATAAGGATGGTAAGAATGTTGCGGTTCTGGATGCAGATGCTGCCAACAAGACCTTTACCATCACTGCAAATGATGAAGTTGTAATGGAACAAAAGTAACCAACTTGTTAAAGGGACTAAGATTATTTGACTTAGTCCCTTTTCTCTTGCTCAAAATTTAGGTTATAATAAAATAACTAATGTCGGGGAGAATAAAAAATGGTTGCAAAATTAAAAGATGTTGCAGACCTTGCTGGCGTCTCAGTAACGACTGTTTCACGGGTCATTAATAACTATGGATCATTAAGCAAAAAAACGATTGCTAAAGTTCACGCTGCCATGCGGGAGCTAAATTACCAGCCGAATGCCTTGGCGCGAGCGATGCAAGGAAAACCGTCCAAGTTTATTGGACTGATTTTTCCTAATATCACTAATCCATTCTTTGCGGAATTGATTAATGATTTAGAGTACCGACTGTTTGGTTTAGGGTATAAAACAATCATCGCTTCGTCAGCGGAGAATGAGCAAATTGAGCATGACTATTTAGGGATGCTCATGGCTAACCAAGTGGATGGGATTATTTCCAGTTCCCACAACTTGGGAATTCGTGAATACCAGCAGATTACATCGACGGTCGTGTCCTTCGATCGTTACTTGGCGGGTAATATTCCAATTGTTGCTTGTGATAATTACCATGGTGGTGAATTGTCGGCACAGTATTTGATTGAACATGGGGCCAAGCGCATTGCCGTGATGATTGATGAAGATACGTCAGTTTCACCAACACTAAACCGGGTTCAAGGCTGTCTCTTATACACATCTGACGCTGCCGACGATTGCTCTATTGTG
>CAMXWI010000132.1 GCA_947252915.1 uncultured Lactobacillus sp. | reverse complement strand
ATTTATAGTACACCACGAGTTTGGTCTGGTCACCAGATGTTTAGTGCCAGTCAAGCTGAAAATGAAACGCCGGAATCACAAGCCTTGCCATTCATCATGAAACCGGATAATCTTATCAGTATCTTTGATGTGCAAAACTACCTCGGTTCCCATTACCAAGGCACACCATATGATCCAATTGGAACTGGCGATCCGCATGATCGGCATCGCTACCGACCAATTAGTCTTGCCAAAACGCAAGAATCACATATTTTGCAAATGAATCGACCATATGGTAATGATATTCACTGGTTAGCCATGGGCGTAACTGCCGAAAGCTCTTTCGTACCATTTTTTGCGGACATTAATGAAACGCCGGCTGCTTACCGCCGTGGTAAGCTACCGGCACAGCCCAACTCAGCTTATTGGATTTTTAAGCACGCGGGGGTACTTGTAGATAGTGACCTTCACAATCTCCTGCCCCTCCTAGAAGATGTGCAAAAAGGTGTTAATCAAGCGGCTATCAAATTTATTGATGAAATGGATCAGGCAAAGCAAACCCGTGATGAAAATTGGGCTTATTACATTACCAAGCAAAACACGGTCTTTGCCCAACAAGTTTTGCGAAAGTACCAGCAACTAACTGCAGAATTGATTACCAAGCTGACTGATAATAGTCCGTTGAATTTTAAAACTGATGAAAATCTATAAAAAAAGGCAATCGCAAATGCGATTGCCTTTTTAACTACCAACTAGCTTTTTTAACACCAGGAATTTGCCCCTTGTGCGCTAAATCCCGGAAGGTTAAACGTGACATGCCAAACTTTCGCATGTAAGCATGCGGCCGCCCATCATATTCATCCCGATTACGTAAACGCACCGGACTAGAATTCCGTGGCAGCTTTGACAATGCAACGTAATCACCACTAGCTTTTAATTCACGGCGCTTAGCTGCGTACTTTTTAACTAGTGCTCGTTGGTGTGCTAACTTAGCAATTTTTGACTTTTTCGCCATCTAAATATCGTCCTCCTTCGACAATTATTTTGGTAATGTAATCTGGCTAATTTAAACATTTCTTCGTCAATTTCTACTCTCTATTATCCCATACTTTCGGGATTTATCAAGTATTTTACTTACTTTTTGTTATTTAATTTCGCAGCATAATCGCGATATTGAGCTGCGTAATGATACTTTTGATTTTGGGCATCCACAAGCGGTTGGTTATGGGTATCAACCCGGCCACTTTTAAGGGTACGGTGATACAGTTCAAGATATGGAACGCCGGATTGGTCAGCCAACCGACCTTCTGCTGCCCGGTCGTAACCGACGTGCCGAAAATTCAGGCCCGCAATCCCTTGATCATCAACTTCCATAACCAGGTAGTGAGCCCGGGTATCTTTCTGGAGACGATCCCACCCATTAAACGGCTCACCAACGGAACCGGGATTTAAAACCTTGCGTTCATCGCTTGCGTAACGAAGCAGTTCATGATGAACATGGGCATAAATGGCTACGTCAGGACGATCTTGATCAAATAGTTGGTCAAAATTAGTCGACGAATTTGTTGGGAAAAGCGCCTGGCCCATATTCAAATCTGGTAGATTATGAGAAACCCCAAAGGCCAGCGGTCCCACTTCAACTGTCTGGTGAAGTGGCCATCCAGCAATTTTATCAATGATTGCTGGATCGATCCGTTCACCAACGTATTCGGCCAACCGCGCAAAATAAACATGTGATGGTCGATCAAGATCCATCTGTCCTCGGGCACCCCGAACCGTTAAATCATCCCAATTTCCCCGAACAATAACCGTTGGTGCTAATTTTTGAAAGATTTCCCAAATTTCGTCAATTCCGGGACCCGGCATTAATAAATCACCAATAAACCAGCTTTCGTCCACGTGCTGCTTAACCGCATCGTGATACATTGCCCGAAAGGCATGCACATTCCCATGAACATCTGAAAAAACCGCAATTCGTTTTGTCACCATTACCACTCCGCTTTCTCGATCTTCTTTTAACTTTACCACATTTTTTCCAGAATCAAGTAATGGAAATCTGGTATACTAATTTCTATATAATTTTTTGAGGAGTGATGAATAAATCTATGGATACCACAGATTCGCCAGAACCCCTGCCGAAGGGTTGGCATAATACCTTTTATACACTTTGGATTGGATGTTTCATTACCGGAATGGGTTATTCGATGACGATGCCTTTTATCTCCTTGTTCATTAATGAACTCGGTACTTTTAACCGATTTGAACTCAACCTGTATTCTGGTCTTGCCTTTGCCATGACCTTTATCTCACAAGCAATTGTTTCACCCTACTGGGGAAATCTCGCCGATCAAAAGGGCCGCAAATTAATGTGTCTGCGGGCCTCTGGGGTCATGGCCTGTACCATCTTTATTACGGGACTATCCACCAGCGTTTGGATGATCATTGGAATGCGTTTCTTACAAGGAGCGTTCTCCGGCTACATTAATAACGCGACGGCACTAATGGCTGGAGAAACGCCCCACCGTAAATCAGGGTGGGTGATGTCAGCAATGATGACTGCCGGAGTAACCGGAAACTTAATCGGGCCGTTAATCGGTGGTGCGTTATCAAGTCACTTTGGTTATCGGATTCCATTCTTTATCACCGGTGGTTGAATGTTCTTGGTCTTCATTACCACCTGGACCAACACGAAGGAACACTTCACCCCAATTGATAAAGAAGCAATGAAACCAATGAAGGATCTTTTACATAAAATCCCCAACGTGAAAATTATCTTTGCCATGTTCATTACCACCATGATCGTTCAAGCGTCTGTTATGAGTATTGACCCCATCGTGAGTCTCTACGTTAAAGAAATGATGCATGGTACTGGTGACATTGCCTTTGTAGCTGGGGTGGTTGCGGCAACTCCGGGCCTTGGTAACTTATTGTCAGCTTCGAAAGTTGGCCACATCATGGATGAAATTGGACCAGAACGGGTCTTAATGATTGGGTTAATTATCGCAACCTTGTTATTTATCCCGATGACCTTTACCACTTCCCCATGGATGTTAGCCTTCTGGCGTTTCTTGCTTGGCATGACCAATGCTGGTCTAATGCCAGCTGCCCAAACGATTTTGACTCTGGACGTTCCCGATGAGGCATTTGGTCGCATCTTTTCCTATAATCAATCATTTCAGGCTGCGGGATCGGTTTTCGGTGCCTTATTGGGTTCCGTTATTTCTGGTGTCTCAACCTATTCAATGGTCTTTGCCCTAACTGGTGCAACCCTCTTTATTAACATTTGGATTGTCGTCATTGGCCGCAGTCATCAAAAAGTTCGTAGTTAAATTCAAAAAATTCGTCAGAGTAATTTCCAGCTCTGGCGAATTTTCTTTTATTTAACATAGTTTTTAACTTGGCGTTGGTCCAGTGTGGTTCCCCGTCGGTTCTTAATAAACAGTGGCACGGTTTCTTCATAGGTTTGGCTAAATTCCAAACCATAGTAT
>CAMXWI010000131.1 GCA_947252915.1 uncultured Lactobacillus sp. | reverse complement strand
ACACAATAGAGCAATCGTCGGCAGCGTCAGATGTGTATAAGAGACAGGTTTTGACCAACTGCCAGCGGATGGTGAATAGCGACATCTACAAATTGGTTAGCCCGCTTAATCGCGTTGACCACAGGCTGCCCCTTTGCTAATTCTGCAGTAATGATGGCCGAGAAGGAGTCGCCAGCCCCGTTGACTTTATTAGTTTTAACAAACCGATTGTTCATCCAAAAATCGGTACCATCCGCCAAGAGAACGTAATTATGAATAAGCGGCTGGGCTTGATCATGGGAACCTTTAATTACCACGTTTTGAGCACCCATCGCTTGGAGCTGGTGGGCACCTGCCACGATATCATCCCGATTACTAAAGTCGTGATCAAGAAGTTCTTCAGCTTCGGTAAAGTTAGGAGTTAATACTGTGGCTAGCGGAATTAATTTATGACGGAAATCCACAAAGGCGTCGTCACTAAGGAGTCGATTGTGGCGCTTAGTGATAATGACCGGATCAACAACTAAGGGCCCAAAGGCAGTCGCGGAATAGCAGTTAGCCACGGTTTTGATAATAGCTGAATTGGCCAGCATTCCAGTTTTAGCAGCTGTGATGTGAAATTCGGCCAGGTCATCAAATTCTTCTTTGATAAAACTAGGCGACATAGTGGTAGATGCAGTAATTGTTGTTGCATTTTCCGCTACGACCCCAGTTAAAACACCGTGACCATAGATTCCAGCCGCATAAAATGAGTGTAGGTCTGCAGCTAAGCCGGCACTTCCATTTGAATCGAAGCCGGCGATTGTTAATGCTTGTTTCATAAGCTTCCTCCGTTCTTAAAATTCCACCATTACCATAACATAAAAATCCGGAATGCCAAGCGACATTCCGGATTGAATAGTTAATTTATACTATTTGTCTTGTGGTTCAACACCAGTACCATCATAGCAACGTTCTAAGAGTTCCTTCAGTTGACTTACTAATGGTTCAACTGGGTTGGTAGTAGTACATTGATCTTCGTAAGCCAACACAGCCAACTTATCAACGGCTTTGTCAAAGTCTTTGCGACTAACACCGTTGGCCTTAAGGCTCAGTGTTACACCACATTCATGAGCTAATTCAATAATCTTTTGAACGTAGGCTTCCATTAATTCTTCATCAGTGTCACCCTTTAATCCTAAGAACCGTGCAATGTCTGCGTAATCCTTTGTGGCATGGTAAGTAGCGTAGTGTGGCCACATTGCCAACTTTTGTGGGCGCTTAGCATTGAAGCGAATTACTTGGGGAAGGGCGATTGCAATACAAAGACCGTGAGGAAGATCAAAGGCACCACCCATCTTATGAGCGAGGGAGTGGTTAATACCAAGGAAGGCTTGACCAAAGGCCATTCCGGCAATCGTTGAGTAGTTATGCATCCGCCGCCGGGCATCTTGATCACCCTTCACCGAAGCTGCCAAGGTTTCCATAACCCCTTTGATGGCTTGAAGTGACCAACCACGAGTATAATCAGTGGACATTACTGAAACATAAGATTCAGTAGCGTGACAAAGGACATCTAGTCCAGTATAAGCAGTGGTCTTTGGTGGCACAGTTTCAACGAATTGTGAATCAACAATCGCAATATCCGGAGTTAAGGCATAATCAGCTAATGGATACTTAACATGGGTCTTAGAATCCGTGATAACCGAGAAACAAGTAGTTTCAGAACCAGTCCCAGAAGTGGTTGGAATCCCAATGAATTGAGCCTTGTGTGGTTTACCAATTTGGTAAGCCCGCTTCCGAATATCCAAGTACTTCTGCTTAACCCCATTCCAGCTAGTTTCTGGGTGTTCATAGAACATCCACATTGCCTTTGCAGCATCCATTGGTGAACCACCACCAAGGGCAATAATTGTGTCAGGCTTGAAGTCACGCATTAACGCAACCCCTTTGTTGACAGTATCAGTTGATGGATCTTCTTCAACTTCGTCAAATACTTGGAAGTGTGCTTCCAGCGGACGTTGACGAAGTTGGTCAATTACCCGTTGCGCGTAACCACGCTTAACAGTTCCTGGACCGGTAACGATAAAGGCCCGGTTAATGTTTGGAATGTCTTGCAATTCCTTTAATGAGTTCCGTTGAAAGTAAACTTTTGGGGGAATCTTAACCCATTGACGGTTTTCACGCCGTTTTGCAATTACCTTGTAGTTTAAGAGGTCATAGTCAGAAACGTTATGCGAAACGGAATTCTTACCATATGAACCAGTTCCCAGGGTTAATGATGGGGTCATGTTGTTATAGATGTTACCAATCCCACCGAGTGCAGAAGGTGAATTTACGATAATCCGGGAAGCCCGCATTTCTAACCCGTATTGAGTTGCTAAACTGTCATCTGTTGTGTGAATAGCGGCCGTGTGACCTTCACCACCATAATGCAGAAGTTCCTTACACTTATCGAAGGCTTCTTTGTGGGAGTGAACTCGATACATGGTTAGGACTGGGGATAGTTTTTCTGCAGAAAGTGGGTAGTCGTCACCAACTCCTTCGTATTCAGCAATTAATACCTTGGTATTGGCAGGAACGTTCTTCAAACCACACATTTCGGCAATGTCGTTTGCGGAACGACCGGCGATTGGTCCAGCAACTTGGTGGCGTTTAGGATCGATAAAGCCCTTGGTGAAAGTATCAATTTCGTCTGGCTTAATGAAGTAACAATTCCATTTCTTCAGTTCAGCTTTGACTTGATCGTAGATTTCATCGTCAACCACGATGGAGTTTTCTGAAGCACAAATCATCCCATTATCAAAGGTCTTTGAAAGAACGATGTCATAAATAGACCGTGGAATGTTGGCTGTCCGTTCAATATATGCGGGACCATTACCAGGGCCAACCCCCAATGCTGGGTTACCAGAGCTATAAGCAGCTTTAACCAGGCCTGGACCACCAGTAGCTAAGATGGTTGCTGTCTTTTCGTGTTGGAGAAGGTCAACAGTTGCGTAACGTGAAGGTTTAGTAATCCATTGAATTACATTCTTTGGGGCACCTGCTTCTTCAGCTGCCTTTTCAAGAATTTGGGCGGTGTGGATAGAGGCTTTTAATGCTTGTGGGTGCATCGAAAAGACAATCGTGTTCCGCGTCTTCAAAGAAATGATTGACTTGAAAATAACCGTTGAAGTTGGGTTAGTAACTGGAACCACCCCAGCAATGATCCCTAGTGGGTCGGCGATGGTAATAGTTTGGTTTTCATCATCATCTTTGATAATGCCAACGGTCTTATCGTGGCGGATGTTATTCCAAATGTATTCACTAGCGTAGATATTTTTAATGGCCTTATCTTCGGCAACTCCACGGCCAGTTTCTTCGGCAGCTTCCATTGCCAGTTCCATGTTGTGCTCTTCAGCAGCGAGGGCCATGGCTTGACAGATATGGTCAACTTGTTCTTGGGTAAAGTTACGTAGTTCGTTAAAAGCAACTTCACTCCTGTCTCTTATACACATCTGACGCTGCCGACGATTGCTCTATTGTG
>CAMXWI010000130.1 GCA_947252915.1 uncultured Lactobacillus sp. | reverse complement strand
CAAAAAAATCGTCCCTTATCTATTTCTAGATAAAGGACGATTCCTCGCGTTGCCACCTTTAGTTCGTTGAACCCTCACGAGTTCAACCTCAGCAGGTTACATGAAGGACGTCTCCCTCGTATAACCTTGCACTAATAACGTGTGCAACTCCGTCACCAGCTAACATCACTGATGCCATTCCAAGCCCATCTTCAGAACCTTCAAACACTTCTTTCCACCATCTAGAAGCTCTCTTCAGATCTCCAATTCCTACTCTGCTTTTCGATATGTTTATTTTCGATTAATTGATTATGAGTAATTATAATTTAATTCTCATTTTTGTCAACACATTTTCTAATATTTTTTGCAAACTTTTTCAGACGACTGCTGCCCATCGATGGATAATTAGTCAGACCCGTTCACTTATGATATGATATGTATCTAAGAATAAAGGAGGGTTCGCATTGCAAAATCCATTTGGAAACAATAACAATAACGATCCAAACAACATTTTTAATAATCTCCCAATTCCACCAAACTATGCGAAAATTAAAAATGACCAAGGTGATTTGCGAATTGCTAAGGTGGGAATCTCATGGACGACCTTTTGGTTTGGACCACTACCAGCACTCTTCCGTGGTGACTACTATAACTTCTTCTTGGAGTTAGTACTCGCTGCCGACTATGTCTTAGTAGCACTATTCTTTAAACTGGGTGCATTGCTGACATTCCCTTGGCCAGCACTAATCTTTGCTTTGTTCTATAATATGATGTACTTTCGTCACCTCTTTAACAAAGGTTATTATCCTGCAGATGCGCACTCGCGGGAGTTACTAATCAAGAGTAAATACCTAAAAGAGCAAAAATAAGGACTCACTTGTCACAAGTAAAATAGGGCTTCAGCGCTCGGTAATTCCGAACGTTGAAGCCCTTTAATATATTTTAATGCCACTTCATTTCTTGGAAAATGAACAAATTACTCTGCATGTTCTTTAGACCACTGTGCAGGATCTTTCCGCCAGGCATGGAGTGAAGCAAGTTGTTCGTCAGAGATCATTTGGTTTTGCTTTGCCGTCTCGATTAACGTTGTGTAGTTAGTAACTGAATAGTAGGGCAGTCCCGCTTCTTTAAAATTATCATCCAGTGCCTGTAATTGATAACTAAAGATGGAAACAACTCCAATCACATCTCCACCTGCGTCTTCAACCGCTTTAACAGCTTTCAATGCACTGCCACCAGTTGAAAGTAAATCATCAATCACTACTACTTTTTGACCTGCTTTTAAAACCCCTTCAATCTGGCGACCACGGCCATGATCCTTTGGCTTAGAGCGAACATAGACAAGTGGCTTTTGAAGACGCTCAGCTACATATGCTGCATGGGGAATTCCTGCAGTTGCCACTCCCGCAATGACATCTACATTATCAAGGTGATGCTTAATTAACTCAGTCATTCCCACTGCAATATTCCGACGAACAAACGGGTAGGAAATTGTTAACCGATTATCTGTATAGATTGGCGCGCGCATCCCACTTGCCCACGTAAATGGTTCGTCTGGTTTCAGAGCTACCGCATTAATATCTAATAAGTTTTTTGCCACAATTTCTAATTGTCCAACCATTATTCTTCACCTTCCATAAATGCTTGCCGAATTGCTTGATATGCCGCTACCGGATTATCACTTTGGGTAATTGGTCGGCCAACCACAATTCCATTACTACCTAATTGGCGTGCCTGAGCTGGTGTTACCACCCGTTTTTGATCATCATGCACTGATAAGTTCGGCCTGATTCCTGGTGTCACACATAAGAAGTCTGGCTTAGTAACCGTACGAATTGCTTTCACTTCTTGGGCAGAACAAATAACCCCATCTAGTCCAGCCCGTTCAGCAACCTGCGCATAATTTTTAACTACATCGATTAACGGTAAATCTACATGTTGTTCATTTTTGAGAATATTTTCATCAATTGACGTTAATTCTGTAATTGCCAGCAACTTTGGTTCAGGCAACCCAGCTTCGTGGGCACCTTCTACTAGCCCTTCTTTCGCCGCTTTCAGCATTTCAGTGCCACCGGCTGCGTGAGTGGTCGTGTACCGAACTCCTAACTTACCAATTACGCGCATTGCCCGATGCACCGTATTGGGAATATCGTAAGATTTTAAATCAAGGAAAACGGCTAAGCCGCGTTGTTTAGCCTGCTTAACAATCCCAGGACCAAAAGCATAGTAAAGTTCCATTCCAATTTTGACAATTGGAGTATGGTTAGTATCGCCAGCTAATTGATCAAAAAGTTTTAAGGCCGCTTCCTTCGTATCAACATCAATTGCGACCATTGGTTCAAAGCGTTCCATCTGTTATTCCTCCTATGAAAAAAGCAGTCCCCGCAAAGAGGACTGCTTTCGTGGATTATTATCCTAACCCGCTTTCGCCTTTTTGCCCTCTCTGGAGCGAATTAAATGGTGAAATTCTAATTATCTTCAATTGAAATGTCTTCGTGGCCGTCATATTCCTCAACTGCCACATGCACCGTTTCATTCAATGACGTTGGAATATTCTTACCAACAAAGTCTGGACGAATCGGCAATTCACGATGACCACGGTCAACCAAGACTGCTAATGAAATCCGCTTAGGGCGGCCAAGATCCATTAGGGCATCCAACGCTGCCCGGGCTGTCCGTCCCGTAAATAAAACATCATCCACTAAAATAACGTGCTTATCATTGATATCAACTTTAATATCGCTGCCATTCACTGTCGGTTGGGTTTTATGATCAGCAACATGACGGTCATCCCGATAAAGCGTAATGTCCAATGAGCCAACTGGAATTTGGACTCCTTCCAATTGTTCCATCCGCTTAGCTAAGCGTTGAGCTAAGTAAATCCCTCTGGTCTTAACCCCAACAAACACTAAGTTCTCGACACCTTTATTTTGTTCGATGATTTCGTAAGTAATACGTGTTAATGCACGTTGCATACTGGATCCATCAACAATCTCATGGGCCACAATCAACACTCCTTTTCTATAATAAAAACGCCCTTACGTACATCGGGGACATAAAGACGTGAATGTTATCTATCGATTCCCCTTTGGACCTCTCTGGGTCGAGTTAAAAAGGCTTTATTTAGGAATAGTCTACCCGTCTCATGGTTGTGTGTCAACCATTTAACAGCGTATAATGGTGAGCATAATTAATTTTGAAAGGACTGGTTCCGCGTGAATAATTTTATGTTTGATTTCGATGGTACCCTCGCCGATTCAGGGGCCGTGGTCACCGTTGCTACCCAAAAAGCATTCATTAAAAACAACTTGCCAGCACCCACTAAACAACAAGTACTTGATTACATGGGATTACCAATTGAGACATTCTTCCCCATGTTGGCACCACTAGCCCCGCAAAAAGTTCTTAATCAACTCTATGATGACTTCCGAACTTTTTGTGCGCAAAATGAAGATGCCGGTACTAAATTTTTCGATGGTGTAATCCCTACTCTCAAACAACTTCACGATAGTGGTAAAGAC
>CAMXWI010000129.1 GCA_947252915.1 uncultured Lactobacillus sp. | reverse complement strand
GGCTCGGAGATGTGTATAAGAGACAGAGTCAGAAATATAAAGGCTATGCCGATGCTGATGATAGCGTTTACACTAAAATTCGGTATAGTTTGTGAAACGACTAACAAAAATTAAAAAATAAATATTGTTGCAGCTATGAGCAGGTATAAAAAAACCGCGACAATTAATGTCGCGGTTAGCAATCATAATTAATTACGAGAATTGCGATCTTTACCAGCATTAGGATCTTTGACATGGTAGTCGCTATCGTTCATTGCTTCAACTGCACCGAGCCGGTAACCATTACCAACTTGACTAAAGAAGTCATGGTTAGAAGTGGTGGTTGAAATTCCGTTCATCACGACTGGATTAACATCCGATGCAGTATCTGGGAACAATGGATCCTGACCAAGGTTCATTAAGGCCTTGTTAGCGTTGTAACGAATAAAGGTTAGAACATCGTCAGTCCAACCGATTTGGTCATAAAGTAGGTGGGTGTAATTTTCTTCATTATCGTATAGTTCATAAAGGAAGTTATACATCCAATCTTTCATATCTTGTTGTTGCTTTTCGGTTAGTTGACGCATACCAACTTGGAACTTGTAACCAATGTACGTTCCGTGCACTGATTCATCCCGTAAAATCAATTTGATGATTTCGGCAACGTTATTCAACTTATTATGCCCAAGATAGTAGAGTGGAGTGTAGAAACCAGAGTAGAACAAGAACGTCTCTAAGAAGACATTTGCAACCTTTTTCTTCAGAGGGTCAACACTTTCGTCTAGGTAGATATTACCAATTTTAACAGCTTTATTTTGTAAATATTCTTCACTATCTGACCAGTCAAAAATTTCGCGAATTTCATCTGGAGTATTTAAGGTGGAGAAGATGGTGGAGTAAGACTTAGCGTGAACTGATTCCATAAATTGGATGTTATTTAAAACTGCGGTTTCGTGCTGCGTTTTAACATCCTCTTTCAAGGCAGTTAATCCTGCTTGAGATTGAAGGGTATCTAGAAGGGTTAAACCACCGAAAACGTGGCCAACGGTCCATTGATGATCGGTGTCTAATTCACGCCAATCATCTAAATCATTTGAAACAGGAATTCGGGTATCTAACCAGAATTGCTCGGTTAACTTTTCCCAGGTGGCTTTGTCAATCATATCGGAAACTTCATTCCAATTGATGGCCTGATAGTTTTTAATTTTCATTCGTTATCTCCTTATTAATAAAACGATTAAATCCTTAGTAATTATATCGTGTTGACTAAATTACGCAACTCTCACATTGGTTAGCACCAATTTCGTCTTGATCGTCAGTAAATGTCCGAATGTAGTAGATTGATTTGATACCCTTTTGATAAGCATAGTGACGAAGGATGTTTAAATCCCGAGTGGTCATCTTATCTGTGCGACCGTCTTTCCATTCATACATTCCTTCAGGGATGGTGGAACGCATAAAAAGTGTCATGGAAAGCGATTGGTCAACGTGTTGCTGAGCAGCTGCATAGGTATCAATCACTGAACGCATGTCAGTATCATAAGCAGACTTATAATAAGGCATTGTGTCATTGCTTAGATACGGAGCTGGATAATAGATTTTACCAATCATCTTTTCTTGCCGTTCTTCAATTTTATTGATGATCGGCTGAAGACTGGAAGTCGAATCGCCAATGTAAGAAGTGGATCCGTTTGGCGCTACCGCAAGCCGGTAAGCATTATAAATACCGTCTTCCATAATCGCTGCTTTTAGTTGCTTCCAATCATCAATCGATGGAATAAAGATTCCTGCAAAGAGTTCTTGAACAGCTTCTGATTGTGGTCCCCAATCTTTTGTAATGTATTTATCAAAGTAGGAACCGTCCGCATAGGCGCTTTTGTCGAAATCAGCAAACGTTTCATGTCGTTCAACGGCAATTTCATGTGAAGCGACCAACGTCCAGTAGTTTAATAACATGAAGTAGACACTGGTAAATTCTAGGGCAACCGGAGAACCATATTGAATGTGGTGTTTTGCGAGATAACCGTGCAATCCCATCGCGCCAAGTCCAATTGCATGAGAACGAGCATTTCCACGTTTGATTGATGGGACAATGTCAAGGTTTTCAATATCAGAAATATGAGTTAGACCACGGGTAATAGCACGAATTGACTTACCGAAGTCGGGAGTTTCCATCATATTTGCAATATTAGTAGAACCTAGGTTACATGAAACATCCGTCCCTAATTCTTGGTAGGTTTGATCATCATTCACGACGGAAGGCTTTTGCACTTGGGCAATTTCAGAACAAAGGTTGCTCATGATGATTTTACCGTCAATCGGATTGGCACGATTTTCAGTGTCAATATTAACGATGTATGGGTAACCAGACTCTTGTTGTAGTTTAGAAATTTCATCTTCGAGGTCGCGGGCATTAATTTTCTTTTTGGTTATTTCATCGTTAGCGACCAGGTTATCGTACTCTTTAGTAATATCAACGTAGGCAAATGGTTCGCCATAGACCCGTTCCACATCATAAGGACTGAACAAGTACATATCCTCATCGTTTTCAACAAGTTCATAGAATTTATCAGGAACGGTAACCCCTAGTGAAAGAGTCTTAATTCGAATTTTTTCATCGGCATTTTCCTTTTTGGCACCAAGAAATTCGACGATGTCTGGGTGGAAGACACTGAGGTACACAACTCCGGCGCCTTGTCGTTGTCCCAGTTGGTTAGAATAAGAGAATGCATCTTCCAAAAGTTTCATAACTGGGACCACACCACTGGCGGCACCTTTAATCTTTTTAATTGGGGCGCCTGCTTCTCGCAGATTAGTTAAGTTGATACCAACACCACCACCAATCTTGGACAGTTGGAGGGCAGAGTTAATGGTCCGACCAATGGTATTCATATTATCCGTGGTTTGGATTTCAAAGCAGGAAACGAATTCGCCCCGACGTTTACGCCCCGTATTAAGGAAGGTGGGGGTAGCTGGTTGATAACGTTGATTAATTAATTCATGCGCTAAGTCCATCGCTAAGTCCTCATTTCCATTAGCGAGGTAAAGTGCATTCATTGCTACTCGATCGATATAATTCTCTAAGTAATATTCCTTATCATTTGTCCGCAAAGCATACTGAGCATAGAATTTATATGCTGCCATGAATGAGTGGAAATGGAAGTGCTTAGATTTTAAATAGTCATATAATTTGTCAATAAATTCGTTACGATATTGACGAATGAATCCTTCTTCCAGATAGTCATGGTCGATTAGCCACGTTAGTCGTTCTTGAACAGAAGCAAAGTGCTTAGTATTTGGTTCAACGTTATTTTTAATAAAATCGTCTAATGCTAACTTATCTTTGTCTAATTGGATTTGACCATTCTTAGGAATATTGATTTCGTTGTTGTAATCAAAGTATTTAACTTTGGTTAGGTCGATGTCTGATAAAGCCATAAATTCACACACTCTCTTATCTCTTAGGTTGATTAAAAATAGCAAAAATAAAACAGGCACTGTATATTTACCGGTGCCTGTTAAGCTTGAAACCCTTAGGC
>CAMXWI010000128.1 GCA_947252915.1 uncultured Lactobacillus sp. | reverse complement strand
CTACACAATAGAGCAATCGTCGGCAGCGTCAGATGTGTATAAGAGACAGAATCCACCCGCAATAAGAATAATGGCGGGAATCAGTAAGGCCTTAACGAAAAAGCCAATTAAGGCAACGATGATTAAGACCCCTAAGAGCCAAAAGGAAAACTTTAGCAACTTCCAAAGGAGCCAAATGACCAAAAGGCCGATTAATAAACTCATGTGGTTACCATCCTTTCTAAATGTGGAACCTATTATAGCGTTTTTATAAAGGTCCGGATCACTTTAGTTAACAGATTTAAGAGATCTTTATTTTCTGTACCTTTTGTAGAGCAAGACCTTGTGGTAAAATATAGTTTAACAAATTTTGTCCAATAAGGAATCTGGGAGGTGATTACCATTTTAAATCGGACCAAGCAGTTTATGCGTGATAATGATTTAACATATAAGAAGGAATATATTCGGCCGATGATGACCCCAGAGCATGTATATGTCTTTCGGTTTGGCAAGCATAAGCTAAATAATCGGGTAATCATTCGTTACTCTCACACGTGGACGGGCCGTTTGAAGATTAATGAAATCGATGTTCGATTGCACCACCAGCACCATCCGCGCATTTTTAAAACCGAGAAAGATTTGATCCTATATCTAACGGAACATCTCGAAAAGAAACGGGCACGTAAGCGTGAAGGCAAGCAGGCCAAAAATACTGAAAAAGAATAACTGGGGTGGAAAAGGGCGACGATAGTAGTCGCTTTTTTTGTCATTTAAAGGAGTGTGAATTATGGACTGGACAGCCATTACTGTCGAAACCACGAATGAAGCTGTGGAAGCAGTTAGTTATATTTTAAGTGATGCTGGTTCTACAGGCGTTAAGATTGACGATGCAGCTGATTATGCAAAGCTAAAGCGGGGGAAGTATGGGCCATATGGTGAAATTATTGATCCAGGTGAATTACCGCATCGTGAAACTGGTGCAGCGGTTACTGGTTATTTCCCACCCAAAATATTTGTTCCCGAATTAGTGACTGAGATTAAACAACGAGTGGAGCAACTGAAACAGTTTGGCTTAAACCCGGCTCCGGCGATAGTTACTTCATCGGCAATCGATAATCAAGATTGGGCGACAGAATGGCAAAAGTACTATCATCCGGTTCGAGTTACCAGTCAACTAACAGTGGTACCAGAATGGGAAGACTATCAGCTAGTGAACCCAAATGAAAAAACAATCATTTTAGATCCAGGGATGGCCTTTGGTACAGGGACTCATCCAACAACCCAGCTAATGCTTCAGGCTTTAGGAACAGTAATAATGGGTGGTGAATCTGTAATTGATGTTGGAACTGGTTCGGGAGTTCTCGCAATTGCTGCCAAACTGCTGGGTGCTGGTGATGTCGTGGCCTATGATGTCGATGAAGTTGCAGTTGAATCAGCTAAGCGTAACGTAGCGTTAAACCCGCAAGCAGCTGATATTCAGCTCGGGGTTAACAGTTTGCTTGATGGGATCAAAACACAAACTGATGTGATTGTTGCCAATATTTTAGCTGAGATTATTTTGCCACTCATCCCGCAGGCCTTTGTGAATTTGCGGCCCGGAGGTAAATTTTTGACTTCTGGGATCATTAAGGATAAGTTTGCAACGGTTCGTGACGCAGAGCTGGAACAGGGATTTGTGATTGATGAAACGCTCCGCATGAAGGATTGGTATGGCATTATTGCACATAAACCGACGGAGGACGAATAAATGCAACGATACTTTATTCACCAAGCGCAACTGCACACTAATGAAAAATTGCCTTTGCCATCGTCAGTTGCCCATCATTTTATTACCGTCTTCCGTGCTGAACCAGGAACGCAGTGTGAATTGGTCTTTGATAACGAACATGTTTATCGAGCATCACTAATTGACTCCCAAACAGCACAAGTTGAGGTCCTTGAAGATCTTCAGCAAAATGCTGAATTACCAGTTCACCCAATTTTGGCCTGTGGGTTACCCAAAACGAAAGGTAAGCCGGAATTAATTGTACAAAAGACAACAGAACTTGGGGCTGATGAAGTCATCTTCTTTGAGGCAGCGCGTTCGGTTAGCCATTGGACAACAAATAAACAAACTAAAAAAATTGCTCGTTTACAAAAAATTGCGAACGGGGCGGCTGAACAATCACATCGTAACCGGATACCGCAAATTTCATACTTGCCCAACCTCGCCGCAGTTTTGAAGCAAACGTCAGCGGAACAAAAAGTGGTTGCCTGGGAAGAATCGGCAAAACAGGGTGAGACGAGTACACTCGCCACGGTTTTACAACAAACAAAACCAGACGATCGGGTGCTAGCAATTTTTGGGCCTGAAGGTGGATTAACAGAAGATGAAATTACACAAATGCAAGCAGCTGGAGTGGTACCAGTGGGCTTGGGCCCACGAATTTTGCGAACAGAAACAGCGCCTTTGTATCTGCTGAGTGCGATTTCTTTTGCTACGGAGTTAAGTTGAAACTCTATCAATAGCAAAGATGTGCTAAAATTAATCCATTAAATCAGTAAGGAATGAAGAGAGAAGTATGAAAGTACTGCAAAAGAAAATTGATTGGCAAGTTGTAATTAGTAATGTCGTTTTCGGAATTATTTTAACAGCAGGTTTTGCCAAATTATCGTTTATATCACAGGTCACGATGATGTGGTTAGACTTGATTGTGATCAATGGTGGTTATTGTTTATGGATAGGTCATCATTATGTGCAACGTTCCCGGACTTGGGGAATATTGTGCTTTCCGATCATGTATTTAATTGGCAGTTACTTTTTTGCTCCCCATTACATGTGGTACTTCGTAATTATTTATCTTGGAGTTTCCTATCTTGCGTGGTCAATGGGACGTAGTGATAATAAGTAATCGTAAAGTCAGGAGGGGTGAGAATGTCGAAAGTTAAAGAATTAACGCATGAAGATGTTAAGAAAATGATTTCTTCTTATATGAATGAGGAGCATGTCGCATTATGTGAACGTGCCTATCATTTTGCTGAAGTGGCTCACCATGATCAAGTCAGAAAGTCTGGTGAACCGTATATTATTCACCCCATTCAGGTAGCGGGAATTCTTGCTGAATTAAGAATGGATCCAGAAACGGTTTGTGCGGGATATATGCACGATATTGTGGAAGATACTGGAGCCACGCTTGATGATATTAAAGAAATCTTTGGCCCAACGATTGCGATGATTGTTGATGGTGATACCAAGATTAGTAAAATTCATTACAAGTCGAATAAGGAACAAATGGCTGAAACTCACCGTAAATTGCTCTTGGCGATGAGTAAGGATATTCGGGTGATGATTGTAAAGCTCGCTGATCGGCTTCATAATATGCGGACGCTTAACCATCTTCGCCCTGATAAACAACGACGGATTTCCAACGAAACGCTGGAAATTTATGCCCCAATTGCTGATCGCTTGGGGATTAGTACGATTAAGTGGGAGTTGGAAGATCTCTCTTTACGCTACCTTAATCCACAGCAATACTATCGGATTGTTCACTTAATGCATTCTCGTCGTGATCAACGGGTTGCTTACAT
>CAMXWI010000127.1 GCA_947252915.1 uncultured Lactobacillus sp. | reverse complement strand
GGAAGCGCTTACCGCTATAATGAATTTGAAAAGAATTAAATTTCGCTGTTGACAAATGAGAAAAGTCTAATTAATATCTTAGACAACAATTAATTGAACAAAGATTTGCGACGAGAGGAACAGTAAATGTTTTCTTGACGATCAGAGAGTCCCCGTAGTGGTGAAAGGGGAAGGTTAAGCAAGCATTGAAGATCATCCTTGAGCAATGTGACTTGAACTAAGTAGAGTCGCCAGGAATGCATCCTTTATCATGCCAGCGTATGCACACGTACGTTCAGAGGTTTAGTCAGTAATGACTAAATAAAATTAGGTGGTAACACGGTAAATGGATCGTCCTAAGTAGCTAGTTTATTAGCTGCTTAGGACTTTTTTTGTTCAATCAAATAACTTTTCGAGTGAGGTGAGGATCATGGAATCAGACATTACGGACATTAGTCAGATTAAAAAGCAATTAGAATTTCGGTTAATCCAACGCCTTACAGGAGGAAAAAATTATGAAGATGAACAAAAAAGTGGTGACTTTAGCTGGTGTCGCTTTAACAGCAATGTCGTTAGCAGCTTGTGGCAATAGTGGGAAGAACAAATCAAGCGGAGATTTAAACGTGACTTTAAAAGCAAATCCAGTCACCCTGGATCCTGCAAAAACCATCGAAACACCAAGCACTTCCATGCAAGTTCAATCATTTGAAGGACTGCTTAAGTATGATAAAAATAATAAGGTCGTGCTTGGTGAAGCTGCTTCACAACCAACCGTTACCAATGACGGTAAGACCTGGACATTTAACTTAAAGAAAGGACTTAAGTGGAGTAATGGTGATGAGGTTACGGCCCAAGATTACGTTGCCTCAATGCGGCACTGGGCTGACCCAAAGACCAAGTCACAAGCAGCGGATAAGGTTTCTAACCTTGAAAACTACGATCAGGTTGCGAAAGGATCAGCACCGACTTCCTCGTTAGGTGTTAAAGCACTGGGGAAATATAAAGTGCAATTCAACTTTGCTAAAAAACAGCCAACCGTTAACGTAAGAAATAACTTTGCTGCGAATTTAAAACCAATGAACCATAAGGTGTTAGCTAAGGAGGGTAGTAAGTACGGTTCATCATCATCAAAGGCCGTCTATAACGGACCATTTAAAGTCACCAACTGGAATGGGGGCAGTGATGATGAATGGAGCTACGTTAAGAACGAGCACTACTACGGTAAAAAGAACGTTCACATGAAGAAGGTGAATGTCCAAGTTACTAAGGATAACAACACTGCACAAAACCTCTTTAAGTCTGGTAAAGTTCAAGAAACTTCTGTGACCGCCGATTACGTGAAAGGAAACAAGGGCAATAAAGAACTAAATACTAGCCTGATGGCAACACAATATTACTTGTACTTCAATGGACAAAATGAATTAACCAAGAATGAGAATTTCCACCAGGCCGTAAACTACGCGTTTAATAATAATCAACTTGCCAAGAAAGTTCTGCAAGACGGTTCTGTAGGTGCTACCGGATGGGTCCCAGAGGGTGATATGAAGAATCCAAAGACTGGTGAAGATTTTGCTAAAGAGGCCGGCCATCTGCAAAAACAAAACAAGCAAAAAGCCCAAAGTTATTGGAAGGCTGCGCAAAAGGATCTCGGTAAGAAACAAATGACATTAAATCTGTTAGCTGATAATACTGATGACCAAAAACAAGTTGCTGAATACCTTCAATCAACCCTTCAAAAACAATTTAAGGGTCTCAAAGTTGAAGTAACCACTCTACCACACGCCCAACACGTTAGCCGAGACTTTGCTGGTAAGTTTGAATTGAACTTAACTGACTGGAATTCTAGTGTTCCTGACGCTTCTGACTTCCTCTCTCTCCTGAAGACCGGCAATAAAGTTAATTTCACAAATAACACAGATGAAAAGCTCGATAACTTGCTTAATGAAGCCAATGACGGTACTAAGTCAGCTAGCGAACGTTATAAGCTCCTCCAACAAGCAAACAAACAAGTTCATACCAACGCTGATGGGGTGCCGCTATACACTGCAGCACAAGCCCACTTAGTTTCAAAACACGTCACTGGTCTGAATTACGGACCATTCAATACAGTTGCTCAATACCAATATGCTCAATGGAAAAAGTAATTAACGTGATCAATAAAGAAGGTCGACTTGCTCCTCTGTCTGACCTTCTTTATTTGTAGAAACGGAGGTTCTTATGAAAAGATACATTTGCAAACGATTATTAATGATGGTCTTAACCCTCTTTATCGTGGCAACACTAACCTTCTTCTTAATGAAGATGATTCCGGGATCACCACTTGGCAATACAATGAAATTAACGAAGACGCAACAATTAGCGGTTGAAAAACAGTATGGATTGAATCGACCAGTGTGGCAGCAATACCTTTCCTATATGGGTGGTTTATTTCATGGTGATTTTGGAATGTCCTACCAATACACCAGTACATCCGTTGCTGAATTAATTGGGCGCCGAGTTGGTCCGTCAATTCTCATTAGTCTCCAAGCACTCGTTTTAGGTGTGGTGGTCGGCATTATCCTCGGTAGTCTCGGAGCACTGAAGAAAGGGACCTGGGTTGATACAACGAGCAGTACATTAGCAGTAATCGGAATCTCATTTCCCAGTTTTATTTTGGCAATCCTGTTGCAATACTATCTCGGATTTAAACTCGGTCTGTTTCCGGTTGCTAGTTGGGATGGCTTCCCTTCGACAGTTTTGCCAACGATTGCGTTATCAGCAGTCCCAATGGCCCAGGTTTCACGCTTTGTACGGACTGAAATGGTCGAAGTTTTGAATTCAGATTACATTTTGCTCGCTAAAGCAAAGGGGCTTTCAACCCGTGAAGTTGTTTTTCATCATGCTTTGAAGAATAGCATTATTCCAGCTTTAACCCTAATTGGTCCATTGGCAGTGACCCTCATTACCGGTTCTATGGTGGTGGAAAATATTTTCTCTGTTCCGGGAATTGGGGAGCTATTTATTAACTCCGTCTTGTCAAACGACTATCCAGTCATTATGGGATTAACAATGTTCTATTGCCTACTGTTATGTAGCATCATTTTATTAACGGATATTGTTTATGGCCTGGTTGATCCGCGCATTCTTTCCGAAGAAAAGGGGGAACACTAATATGAAACAACCTGAAACTGCACAATCATTTGAGTTTGTGAACGCTGATGTTCTTCACAATCATTCGGGGGAATTAGCAGAACACTCGCTTTCCTTTCGAACGAAGGCATGGCGAGAACTTAAGAAAAATACTGCAGCAATGGTCTCGCTTGGCTTTTTAACATTTGTTGTTGTCGTATCGATAATTTCGTTGGTTTGGATGCCTCATGATCCGAATGCGCAAAATGTCAGTTTATCGAACTTACATCCATTTCAAAACGCAAGTTACTTATTAGGAACGGATAATCTTGGCCGGGATATGCTTTCACGGTTATTATATGGCACCAGGATTTCACTAATGATTGCTGTCTTTGCAACAGTTGTTGATATCGTCATTGGTGTACCTTATGGCCTCGTTTCCGGTTGGTGCGGGGGTCGCGTTGACAACATCATGCAACGGGTTATCGAAATCATTAGTTCG
>CAMXWI010000126.1 GCA_947252915.1 uncultured Lactobacillus sp. | reverse complement strand
TGGTACACCCGCTTCACCAGCAACGGCTTTGGCTAGCAAAGTCTTACCAGTACCTGGAGGTCCTTCCAGCAAGACCCCAGATGGAATCTTGGCACCTAATTTCATAAACTTCTTCGGGTCTTTCAAGAATTCAACAACTTCGACCAGTTCTTGTTTTTCTTCTTCTTCACCGGCCACATCTGAGAAGCGCACCTTGTTATCTTTGGAGTTAGATGGTTTGGCCTTGGTTTTACCAAAATTCATCACTCCACGGCCGCCGCCTTGCCCTGCTTGACCCATCATCATATAGAAGAAGAGGATCATAATTACAATTGGTAAGGCCGTGACTAACAAGTTAACCCAAATACTATTGGACTCTTCTGGATGCGTAGTGATCTTAACGTTATTTTTATCCGCATACTTTTGTAATTGGTTAACCGTCACGTCACTTTGCAAAACAGAACTTTGGAAATTGGTCGTGGTGCTTGAGTGTTGGTTCATTAAGGAAAAACCAGCTTGATTGTCGCTAGACATCTTTTGCGGCTTTCGATAAGTCCCCGTAACTTTGTAAACACCACCATTTGGTTGAACTTGGAAACTCTTAACCTGATTCTTACGTAACGCAGTCACAAACTGAGTCTGGGAAACGTTTTTGCTTTGGCCGCCATTATTATTGCCGCCAAAGAAAAAGTAAACAATTCCCATGATGCACAGGAAGATAACTGCATAGAAGAGCACGTTATGAGTAAATCCGTTATTTTTACGATTGTTGTTCATAACAACCTCCTATTCCTAGCAGTGTTGGTGCTTATTGATTACAGTGCATTCATAATAGCATATTTGACCATCACTGACCAATATTTTAATCATGTTTTTTTTGGTACACACTGGGCTTTAAAACCCCAATATATGGTAGGTTACGATACAACCCTTGATAATCTAGTCCGTAACCTACTAAAAATTCGTTCGGTACATCAAAACCAACGTAATCAGCTTGAACATCAACGACCCGACCAGCCGGCTTGTCAAAAATGGAACAAATCTTGATGCTGTTAGCACCGCGGTCTTTGAGTAAATCAATCAGAAACTTGAGGGTACGGCCAGTATCCACAATATCCTCGCAGATAATCACATCTTTTCCTTTGATGTCATTTTTTAGGTCGTGCAATAACTTTACTGAACCCGTCGAAGAAGTCCCTCCTTGATAGCTGGAAACATCTACAAAATCAATGTGGGCATACAAATCAAGACGCTTGTAAAGATCCATCGTAAACATAATTGCCCCGGTTAAGACCGCAACCACAACTATATCCCGCTTACCAGCATAATCATGATTCAATTCTTTGGCAAGCTCACTGACCCGCTGGTCAATTTGGTGTTGGTCATAAATGACGCGTTCAATATCGTTATTCATCGTTCTCTCCCGTATCTATTTTTGACAAAAATATCTCTTTTCATACCGTTGGTCACGAACTTGCTGCCGATCCAGCCAGGCCGTTTTGTGACCAATTAACCAAAGCACTTGATCAAGCCGATCAACAACCACTAACTGTTGCTGTCGCTGGTCAAGTGGTACTTTTTGGTTAATTAGAACCCGGCGGATTGCTTGATGATGACCCGACTTAAGCCGAATCCGATCCGTCGCCTGCCACGGTCTGGCCCTTAACGGCAGCTGATCGCTAGCTAGCCATACCTCAGCAATTGTGTGCGCTTGTGGGTGACTAAAAATCCCCCATTGCTCACCAGCAGGCCCCGTGTACCAATGGTCAAATTTTACCATAAAACCACTAACTTTTTGCTTTTTTGTGGGTAAATTCTGAACCTTTTTTAGTTCTGCCCGCTGATAGTTCTTAATTAACTGTAAATCACTACTAATCATCATTGTTGAAGATGGCGACTGTTGATTACACAAAAAATGGTCAATTTGGTGACTGCGCTGCTCTTGTAGATCAAACATTCCTTGATCATTAATCCAGCGATATAGTAGCCAACGCCGAATCAGCGGCTCTTGTTGTTGGTAACTGGCGATATCTAGTTGACCATTGTGAACTAGCTTAGTTATAAGCGATGTGACGATGGCATCCTTCATCGTTAATAATTCCGTTAACTGGTCATGAAACTTAAGCAGGTGTTCCACCATCCGCGGATTTTCTTGCTCCCATTCAGGAAGATAGTGATGGCGAACCCGATTTCTCAGCGTCATGTTTTCATGATTTGTTGCATCTTCATACCACTTCAATTGATGTGCACGAGCATACTCAATTAATGATTTTTTGGTAACTCGCAGAAACGGCCGCAACAATTGTCCATTTGCAAACGGCCGGGCCTCACGAATCCCGACAGTAGCGGTAACATCTCCAGTTCGCAATAGCTTCATCAGCATCGTTTCCGCAAGGTCATTTTCATGATGGGCAGTCAGTAAATAAGCTGCCTTCGTTTCGTGCATTACCTGGGCGAAAAAACGGTACCGCTCCTGACGTGCCGCATTTTCAATACCATGCTGCGGATGTTTTTCCCACTGGTCAACATAAAGTCGAACTCCCATTTGTTGACATCGCTGCCGCAAAAACTGTTCTTCCTGCTGACTTTGCGCTCGCAAATGGTGATTGACATGAGCCACCACCACCTGATTGGCTGGTAATAGTGCGTTAAGCACTTGGAGTAAAGTCATTGAATCAACACCGGTAGAAACGGCAACCACCAGCGGTTGCTTCAACGAAAAAAAACGGTACCGCTCTAGGCACCGTTTTACTGTCAAATAAAGTTGATCAGTCATTAGCTCCGCCGACCACCACCGCCGCCACGCTTGCCATCAGTTTGCCGTTTTAACGTTGACAGTCGTGATTCACTCTCTTTCATGTAGCTTGCTAGCATATCGTCAAAGTGACTCTTTTCATGGCGTCCGCCAAAGCCACCTTGGGCTCCGTGGTGACTTCGTTGAAAATGTCCTGATCGTTGGGTACCACGCTCATGAACTCCGTGATGTTCATTTGCTGATCGATGTTCATGATGGTCATGCCGCTCATGATGATGGTCACTCTTTTGTTCTTCTGCTGCTTTAATTGATAAGGCAATCTTGCCATCATCCGCCACTTTAATCACTTTGACCGTGACCTCATCCCCCACTGAGAGGACATCATGAATATCCTTGACGTAATGATTTGATACCTGACTGATGTGAACTAATCCGGTCTGGTGATCAGCTAAATCAATAAATGCCCCAAAGTTAGTAATGCCTGATACCTTACCAGTAACCTTAGCTCCTTCTTCAATTGCCATGAACTAGCAATCCTCCTACTTCTAATAAAATTTTAATCTACCCGAGTATAGCATACCCAATGGTTAAATTAATAGTCTCTACCGCCATTAAACAATGAACGGGGCTGGAAATCTCCCGCCCCGTTCATTATTGCTACTTGACGAAATTATAAATTGTTTCGCCGTCCTTCGCATAATTATACTTTTCACGAACCAATTCCTGCAGATAGCTTGGATTATGCATTTTTTTGACTTGTTTTTTCAGCTTAGTATTGGTGGCCTTTTTATTCGTGAGGGTCACATTGGCTTTCGCAATGTTGTGATTAACCTTCCCCAATTCCCGTTTGGTTCCAATAATTTGGATTGCCAAGATCAGGAAT
>CAMXWI010000125.1 GCA_947252915.1 uncultured Lactobacillus sp. | reverse complement strand
CCGCCTACGTAATGAATGATATTTTAGGGGGCCTGCCAGTTTACATGGCGATGTTTAACAATTTTATTCACCGTAGTCCACGAAAAGAATTAACGGGCATCACTCAAATGACGGTGTCAATCTTTGCGGGCTCCAAATTGGATGGAACTCTGATTAAGGATTTTGGATGGCCAACCGGTAGTTTAGTTCTAGGCATTTATCGTGGTGAGGAAGAATTAGTTCCTCACGGTGAAACCAAACTTCAAGTGGGAGATACCCTGGTGATTCAGCTGACGGGGCATCATCACTTGGGAAACCAGCGCTTAATTAATCAAGCTGCCCATCAGCATGAACAGCCTAGTCAAGAGTAGGAAAGTATGGTATCATTGAATAGTTATAATGTGGGAAATTAGGAGGAAGAACCTTGCAAAGTATGTTAATGACCCTCTTCTTAATTGACTGCGTCGTTTTGATCGCATGTGTTATGATGCAGCCAGCAAAGAATGATAATGACGCCATGTCAGCCTTAACCGGTGGTGCTGGTGATCTATTTTCACGTCGAAAAGCTCGTGGCTTTGAAGCCGTAATGCAAATTGTTACAACCATTGTGGGTGCTCTGTTCTTTATTTTGGCATTGGCACTGGTCTATGTTTCGGCGCATTAAAGAAAAACACAGGAGAGGCTGAGAAATGACGGGAGTTGTTTCGCAGCCTTTTGTTTTATCTAACTTCATTAGAAAGGAACAATATGACTGAATTAAAAGCAAAAATATTAGAAGATTTACAGGCCAATCCGACGATCAGTCTGTCTGCGGAAAAGATTGCCCGCAAACTGGGGATGAATTCAGCGGAAGATTTTACTCCGATTGTACAAGCGCTCGCACAGTTGGAACGGGAGAAGAAGGTTGAAGTTGCTGATCGAGGAGAATTTAAAATCATTCCTCAACAACAACTGGTAACCGGAATTTTCCATGGTAATAGTAAGGGATTTGGTTTTGTAGCCTACGATGAAACCTTACCGGATATCTATGTTAACCCTGATCACACTATGCATGCATTATCTGGTGATGAGGTCCAAGTTAAAATTTTGCGGGCCGGTGGTCCACGTTCTGGACAGGGTCCGGAAGGTGCGGTTGCTGATATTTTGGATCACCATTATGATCATGTGGTGGGTGAGTTCAAAAATCTGACGATGGGGAATTATATCGGTGAAATTATTCTCAAGGATAAGAAATTGAGCCACCTCAAGTTTTATGTATCTGATCAAGGGCTCCACCCGCAAGATGGAGAAATTGTGACGGCCACGATTGCTGAATACCCAAGTGCGGATGCACCGGCGGTGATGACGGGGGCTGTAACAGAGGTTGTTGGTGATAAAAATGAACCAGGGATTGATATTCTATCCGTGGTCTATGCTCATGATGTTCCACATGAATTTCCTAAGGAAGCAATGGACCAAGCAAATAAAATTCCGTTGAAGGTTCTTCCAGAAGAAAAACAAGGCCGTAAGGATATCACTAAGCAGCCGTTAGTTACCATTGATAGTATTGAATCTAAAGACCTTGACGATGCCGTTGTGGCCTGGAAGATGGATAATGGGCATTACCACTTAGGGGTCCACATTGCAGATGTAAGTCATTACGTTCAACCGGGAACGCCATTGGATGAAGAAGCCTTTAAACGTGGGACGTCAGTTTATTTGACTGATCGTGTTATTCCCATGCTGCCGCGGCGATTATCAAACGGTATTTGTTCCTTGAATCCAAATGAGGAACGGTTGGCAATGTCTTGTGAAATGGAAATTGATGAGCAAGGGAATATTTTAAAGCACGACATTTTTCCAAGCGTTATCAAATCACATGCCCGGATGACTTATAAAGCCGTTAACAAAATTCTAGAAGCAAACGATGAGAAAACGAAGGCCCAGTACAAAGAACTTGTACCAATGTTTCAAACAATGGCGGAACTACATCGCATTTTGTTCAAGCACCGTCATCGGCGGGGAGCCATTGATTTTGAAGCGCCGGAAGCAAAGATCATTGTTGATGAAACGGGACACCCAACTGACATCCAACTGCGTGAGCGGGGGTTATCTGAACGGATGATAGAGTCCTTTATGTTAGCCGCCAACGAAACAGTGGCAGAACATTTTGATCATCTTCACGTGCCATTCCTTTACCGGATTCATGAAAAGCCAGATGGTGACCGAATTAAGGATTTTGCTGACTTCCTGAGTGTTCTTGGAATTGAAATGAAGGGCGACTTGAATAATGTTAAACCTAAAATGTTACAACGGGTGTTGAAGCAAGTAGCTGGAACTCCTGAGGAAGAAATGGTCCAAGTTATGATGCTCCGGAGCATGCAGCAGGCGAAATACTCTCCGGATGAATTGGGTCACTTTGGCTTGGGTGCAGAATATTACACGCACTTTACTTCACCAATTCGTCGTTATCCAGATACGACTGTTCATCGTTTGATTAAGTGGTACCGTGAACATGGCACAAGTGAAAGTGCTAAGGCTAAGTATCGTGATCGTTTGCCAGAAATTGCGGAACATACTTCGATTACTGAACGGCGTGGAATTGATACTGAACGAGACGTTGACAGCATGAAGAAAGCTGAATATATGGAAGACCACGTTGGGGAAACTTTTGAGGCGGTCGTTAGTTCTGTAATGAAATTCGGCTTGTTTGTCGAATTGCCGAATACCGTTGAGGGGTTAATTCACATTAGCGCGATGAACGATGATTATTATGAATATGTTGAGAAGCAAATGGCCCTAGTCGGACGGAGTAATCATCATATTTTCCGGATTGGTCAGCCGGTAAAAGTCAAGCTGTTGCGGGTTGATAAGGATCAACGAGAAGTTGATTTTGAATTAGTTAATCCAGAGGATGCTCCAGTAACCAAGCTGCGCGTCGGTCGTGATAATGGTCGTCATGGTCATGGCCGCGGACGTGGTCATCATCAAGGACATGAACGCCGTAATAACCACCAGGGTGGTCGCGATAATGGACACCGGAATAATCGACAAATTAACCGTGGTCAAACCCGTCATGGTGGTGACAAATACCAACACGATCGTAAACGGCGACATTAAAAGAGAGGTGATTGGATGGCTGGCAAAAAGCACCAGGCGCCAAGTGATAACCTAGTAGCGCAAAATAAAAAAGCTCGTCATGATTATGCAGTAATGGCGACTTATGAAGCCGGAATGGTGCTCACGGGTACGGAAATCAAGTCAGTACGCGCCCGACGAATTAATTTAAAAGATGGTTACGCCCAATTTCACAATGGTGAATTATGGTTGATGAACGTTCACATTAGTGAATATAGTAATGGTACGATTTTTAATCATGATCCACTCCGTAATCGGAAGCTTTTGTTGCACAAGAAGGAACTCAAAAAGTTAGCTGGCGAAATGAGTGCCAAAGGGGTAACATTAATCCCACTCAAGGTTTATCTGAAGCATGGTTTTGCAAAGGTCTTATTAGGGCTTGCTAAGGGGAAGCATGAGTATGATAAACGAAATGATATTAAAAAGCGTGAGCAGGAGCGCCAGATTGAGCGGGTTATGAAACATTACTAAATAAGAAACGGTCAGGAGCATTTTTCTGCTTCTGACCGTTTTCTTATTTAGTTTTACAACTGTCTCTTATAC
>CAMXWI010000124.1 GCA_947252915.1 uncultured Lactobacillus sp. | reverse complement strand
TTCTTCCCAGTGTTCCTTAAAAATTTGTCCAAAGCTACTTGAGTTTACTACGGCAATCTTGTTTTCAGTCATAATCTAATATTCCCTTTCTTACTTTAATTAGTCAAAGTTTTTACTTTCTTCATCCAAATGCTTTTGCAGGGTCTTCCGAATTGTCCCCTTGCCAGCTAACATTTCTTTGAAGTCACTTTCAATCTTATCACCTAAGCCCACTGCGTAAAGGTCATTTCCAAAGATGGACTTATTAGATAAAATTCCCTTTACGGCATCATGAACGTCTTGGTTAGCATCACCAAACTTGATGTCAGCAACTTGTGCATGCAAATCATCCCATAATGGATCTGGACTAGGTTGGAACTTCTCACCCTCATCATTAATGCCCATTAGGTAACGCAGCCAAGTGGCAATTACCAATGGAATGAAGTTCAAATCAGCTGGATTCCGCTTTGGATCGTCAACGTAGTGTTGAATCGTGACCCCATAACGGATACCAACCTTCTGTGATGTGTCGGCTGCAATCCGTTGTGGCGTATCCGGAATGTATGGATTTGGTAACCGCTTATTAACCAGTTCATCAATAAAGTCCCGTGGGCTCAAAACCTTTGGATCTTGAACGACTGGTAAATCTTCACCATAACCAATTTGCAGAATTAAACGTTTCATATCAGGATCTTGAACTTCTGATGAAATCGACTTAAAGTTCAAAATTGTTCCGTAAATTGCCAATGCCGTATGCAATGGGTTCAAGCAAGCCGTAACCTTCATTTGATCAGCTAAGTTAACGGTGTCACGATCAGTCATAATGACACCATCATCTTCAAATGCTGGCCGGCCATTCGGGAACTTGTCTTCCACAACTAAGTAGTGAGCTTCTTCAGTGTTTGTAAATGAAGCAATCGTCGTGTGGGATTCAGTATGGATCAAATCAGCATCTTCAAAGCCATCCTTCTTTAAGGATTCAGAAACCGTTTCTGAAGGGTTTGGCGTAATCCGGTCAATCATTGATAATGGGAATGAAACTTTGCTATCATCAGAAAGATAGTCAATGAAGTCCTGATCAACAAAGCCGTTCTTTTGCCAAGCTTTAGCAATGGTCAGAACACTATCCTTTAACTTGTCCCCATTTTCAGAGAAGTTATCCGTACTCAACAAAGCAATTGGGGTTGCCCCATTCTTAAACCGCGATAATAAGAGGGTTACTAATAAGGACATGTTGTTTTGTGGCTTAGCTGGTCCATTTTCAATATCCTGGGTCACTGGAGCGAAGAAATTACCTTCTGCATCCTTGAGTGCATAACCCTTTTCCGTAATTGAGAAAGTGGCTAATTGCAAACTAGCTTGATTAAAAATGTCCTTTAACTTTTCCAGGCTGGACGTATCGTCAGTTACTGGCCCAGCATAGATGGCATCGGCAACTGGTGCAAATAGTTCACGATCCTGTGAGCCATCCGCCTTTGTGATGACCCGCAACATCCGATTGTTGAATTTCTTATAAACATTTTCGATAATACTGTCATCATGGGTATCGACAACAATAATTCCTTCATCTAATTTACCGGCATCAATTAAATGACTAGCAATTGCTGCGTGAAAGGCCCGAAAGAGGTTTCCACCACCAAAGTGAACCCAACGTGGGGCAGCTAATGTTTTTTTAGCAACTTCTGCTTGGCTATAAGTAGGAACTTTAATGCCAGCCTTTGTAAAGGCCTGTTCATCCTGCTTGTAGTCATCCGTAATTTTAACCATAAGATCCCTCCATAAATGTTAATGGATAACTGATATATTAGTATTACCCGAACACGCTTTCATTATATCATGGGGCATCTTAATGTCAATTTATTTTCAACTTTTTTATCAATTTGATGGATGAGTAATTTTTATTTTAGAAAGCGTTTTATTTGCTGATGTATAAATATTTAGAATGGTGTTGACGCCATTCAGAAAACATTTTAAACTGTAACTAAGTATTATCTGATATATCACTTTTTCTCTACAATCAACTACTTTAAAAAAATAGACATAAAGGAAGGAATTACTATGGATTACATCGTTGGCATTGACATTGGTACCACCAGTACCAAAGCATTACTCTATGATATTAATGGTAAAATTCTCGCCAAAGCTAATAAGGGCTATACCTTATATCAAAACAAACCGGACATGGCTGAAGAAGACCCGGATGACATTTTTAACGCAACTCTTCAAGCCATTCAAGAAGTGGTTACTAAGGCGCAGTTAACTGATGGCCAAGTGGTCGCCATCTCTTGGTCAGCGCAACAACACAGCCTCATTGCTCTAGATCAAAACTACAAACCACTAACCAGAACCATTACCTGGGCTGATAACCGGGCTGAAAAATATGCTCGCGAATTTAAGGAAAATGGCAAGGGACTGGAGGTTTACAAACGGACCGGACTACCAATCCACCCGATGGGGCCATTCTATAAGTTACTATGGTTAAAAAATGAACATCCTGAGCTCTGCAATAAAACGGCCTTTTGGGTTGGTATCAAAGAGTACGTCATTTGGCGTTATACCAACGTACTAGCTGAAGAAACTTCAATGGCAGCTGCGACTGGGTTGTTAAACATGCAAACTCTCGAATGGGATGATAAAATCCTCGAAATGGTCGGAGTTAAGAAGGATCAATTACCAACCTTAGTTCCAACCACTCACTCAATCGTGGGCATTCGTTCAGAGTATGCGAAAGTAATGGGCGTCCCTGATGATGTTCACATCGTAATGGGGGCAACTGATGGTGCATTATCAACCATCGGGGTGGGCGCCCTTGAAACTGGGACCCTCGCCATCAACATTGGAACCTCAGCGGCTGTTCGTTCCTTTATGGATAAGCCATTAATTGATCCGAAGGCTCGTCTATACTGCTACCCAATTATGGAAGGAAAGTACCTTGTCGGCGGACCAATTAATAACGGTGGGATTGTCTTCAATTGGGCTCATGATGCCCTCTTCGGTGGTGAACAGGAAACTGCCAAACTCCTCCAACAAGACTCCTACGATATTCTTACTAAGATTGCGGAAACCGTTCCTGCTGGATCGGCTGGTTTGCTGTTCCACCCATATCTCGGTGGTGAGCGGGCCCCATTGTGGGATGCCAATGCCCGGGCATCTTTCTTCGGCCTTAACCGTAACCACACGCGTGCTCATATGATCCGTGCCGTCTTAGAAGGAATCGTCTTCAATCTTTACATGACAACCCTTGCTTTAACTGAAGTTACTGGAGATCCAAAGGATATTCTGGTGGCTGGGGGCTTTGTTCGCTCCTCACTCGGTCGGCAAATTATGGCTGATATTTATGAGCACGAAATTACCATTCCCGATTCTTACGAAAGCGGTTGTCTCGCTGCGATGTATCTTGCCAAGATGAGTCTTGGTCTAGAAAGTGATCTTCAAGGAATTACGAAGTACATCGGAAAAGAAAAGAAGTATCAACCAGACAAGGATAATTATCCAATTTACCGTAAGTTAATACCAATCTACATTCGTCTGAGTCGCGAACTCGCAAGCGAATACGATGATATTGCTGAATTCCAACGCGAATTCCCTAAGCTCTATAACAAATAATTATTTAAGTAAAACTAAAAACCGTTAGCGGATCGGCACTAGGTCCCGTCAAGTATACAGGTTAAATAGATAAAATTTTAGGCGGCTT
>CAMXWI010000123.1 GCA_947252915.1 uncultured Lactobacillus sp. | reverse complement strand
GTAATGGCCAGCACCTGGTTTTATTTAGCACCATTCTTTTTAGAAAACGTCCGGCAATATAAATTAAAAGTAACCATCCTCGCCCTAATCTTGTTAATCTTTATTCTCAGCCGGCCCCTTCATTTGACAATCTATCTTGCGATTGCAACCATTATTGCCACTTGGTTTGTGATGATTGCTAAAGCACGGCAACAACAATCGTTGATTCTTTATTGCTTAGCGCAAATGGTCGTTATTGTATTGATTTATTGGTCATAAAAAACTCCCCCACGTTTAATCTAAACCAAACGTGGGGGAGTTATTTTATCGTTTTAGAGACGAGCGTTAATAATGCCAACAGCACACATTAACGAAAAAACGGTTGTTGGTCCAACAAATTGAAAACCGGCGTGTTTTAACTGCCGCGAAATTTCCGTTGATAATGGCGTTGCCCTTGGCAATAACTGATCATCATCAACATGCATTCGTAGTGGTTGGCCATTTACAAACGACCAGAGAAAATGATCAAGTGTTTTACCATCCTGATGGATTTGCCGCAATCGTTGAGCATTATTAATAGTCGCCATAATTTTACGCCGGTTACGGATAATTTGGGAGTTTTCCATTAATCGATCCACCTGGTGCTGATCAAACTTAGCGATTTTATCCACATCAAATTCAGCAAACGCTGCTGCAAAAGCTGCGCGTCGTTGCCAAATTATCGTCTAACTCAAACCTGCTTGAAATGTTTCTAAAGTTAACATTTTAAACAGTTCACGTTCATCATGCACTGGAAGCCCCCAATGATGATCATAATAATCACGCATCACAGCAGAATTCGCCCATTTCGGGTATTTACTAGTCATTACTATCCACTCCTCTTAATAGTTTGCTCACTATTAAGATACGTATTTTAATTCGTTTTCTTTTTAGTATCACGAAGAATTAGCGCTAATCCTAAACCAATGACTTCAATTACAATCATTGTAATGAAAACAACATGGTAACCATGAAGTGAAGCGGCTAGTTTATTAGCTCCCGTACTCAACCGATTAGCAGTTGCCGTAGTTAAAATCATGGTTGCCATTGCCACCCCAGCCGAACCAAGAATTTGCCGTACCGTTGTGATTACCGCAGTCCCATGTGAAACTAAATCATTAGGCAGGGAATTTGCACCGAGGGTCACCGCCGGCATCATAACGAAGGCGTTTCCGCCTTCGATAACCATGGCACAAAGAATCATTCCCAAGAGATTTTGCACATCAGCCATTGCTAACGTCAAGAACCAACCAGCATCAATCATCAGCATTCCTATAATCATGGTTGGCTTGAAACCAATCATATCCGCCAACTTACCAGTAAATGGATTCAAAATACTCAAAAAGACCGCGCCAGGAACTAAAGACATTCCCGAAATAAACGGGCTAACATGCAAAACTCCTTGGTAGTACAAAGGAAAAATAATCGTAACAACAATTAGAGCAACATACGAAATCCCCGTCAGTAAAATTGCCATATCGTAATTAAAGGTCTTCATGACCCGTAATTCCAACAGTGGTGTTTTCAGTTTAAATTGGCGAACGCAAAAAAGAACAACCGCAATTAAACTAATGATGAGTAATCCCCAATTGAACGCCCATTTAACGTGGTGTTTGCCGATCTGATTAACCACGTACATAATTCCAATTAAACCAATTGATAGAAAGACTGACAGCCAATCCAAGGAAGTTTCGTGACGATCCATTACATTTCTAATTAAGCCACTACCTGCCATAATAATCACAGCTGTAATAATGATCATAAACAGGATGAATAAACTCTTCCAGTCAAAGAATTTTAAAACAATTCCCGAAATAATCGGGCCACACGCAAGGGCTGAGCCCATTACTAATCCGGCAATTCCCATTGTGGTTCCCCGCTCATCTTTCGGCGTGATTTCCAGCAGAACCGTCTGATAGGATGGAAAAAGAACCCCGACCGCAAAGGCTTCCATGACCCGACCGATCATCATAAACCAAAAACCGTTGACTCCCCATGAAGCCGGGGTAAAAACGATCATCAAGGAACCAACATCAAAAAGGGCAAGCGCACCAATAAACATTTGACGGAAACTTAGATTATTAAGCATCCACGGGCTAATTGGCATGCTAACACACATTACCAACATAAATCCGGTTGTCAGCCATTGGACCGTATCCGCTGAAATACCAAAATTCTGCATTAAAGTTGGGTAAGCCGTTGATAGTGAAGACTGACTAATGGACATTGTAAAAGTCCCCAACAGTAAGGTTAAAATAAACCAAAATCGACTATAAACCTTACCATTTTGATCAATACTCTCTTGCATTCTTCTCTCCCCTTGTTTAGAATGATTATTAAATAAACAATTAGTATTATAGTTAGTCCAGATTCATTTGTAAATGGTATACTAGACATTAGTTAATTTGAGATGAAGGAGTGATTAAGATGGCTGAAGCAGAATTTGATCGTGCACTAAACCGTTTAAAGGAAAATCGTGTTCGGTTAACCCCTCAACGCAAAATAATTCTAAACTATCTAATCACCCATCACACCCATCCAACGGTTGAGATGATTCTAGATGATTTGCAAAAACATGATGATAGCATCAGCTTAGCGACAGTGTACAATACCGTTAAACTATTGGTAAATTATAATCTTGTGATTGAGTTAAAAAATGGCGATGGTTCAACCCATTATGATTACTTTGGTCACCCCCACTATCACGTTGTGTGTGATAACTGTGGTAAGATTACTGATGTGATGGATGATGAATTCTATGATATTGCTAAAGAATTAGCGCGAGTAACTAGAAAAAATACAAATTATTTAGTTACCCGTAGTGATGTCGAGGTCCACGGAATCTGTCCCGATTGTCAATACAAGTTAGGACTTAACGGAAATAAAGAGGAGCTTAATTAATGATTAGTAATGAACAGCGTGCACATGAAATTGCCATTGCTTTATTGAGTAAGAAAGAATTTAATAGTCCAGTTGATGCTTATCATGAGTACATTAACGTGTTATTACCCATCCTCAAGGAATTTGATAAAGATTTTCCAGATGGCATTGCTGAACATCCAGGACGCTAGTTGATTAAAAAAGGATCGTGTTAGAAGTCGTAATGATTTCTAACACGATCCTTTTTCTATTTCTCTAAATTACTCAATATCAATGTGCGTCCCATTTTGGTTTTCAACCGTTAGCTTTGGCAAATCAAGTGCCAGAACACCATCATTGTACTTTGCACTAACCTTATCCAAATCAACATCTGGTAACCGGTATGACCGACTCATTTGTCCATACCGCCGTTCACTTTGAACAATGTCACCATTCTTGTTAGTGTGATCATCAAAGGTATCTCGATGGCCACTAACCGTTAAAATACCATCCGCATAGTTAACATGGATATCCTTCTTATCAAAGCCCGGCATGTCAATCTTAACTTGATAACCATCGTTAGTTTCTGCAATATCACTCTTCATATAGTCAGAGTTAGTAGATGGGAAAAAGCCATCATCAAAGAAATTCCGCATGTTCATCAAGTTATCAAACAAACCATCACGACGTTGTAAATCATTAGCCATAATAAAGCTTCCTTTCTTCGTTTTTTATTTCTTATTTCTCTTTACACTTATTATCCTAACCTAAATTTTGGTGAATACAAGCACTTTTTAGCACTCTATCGTTTAG
>CAMXWI010000122.1 GCA_947252915.1 uncultured Lactobacillus sp. | reverse complement strand
AAGTACGATTTTGGTGATCATCTGCATTGGTCGCCAGCAGGTGGTCAAGAAATTGCTAAACTGCTGATTCCGCAGATTAAAAAATTGGTTAATTAAAAAGCATCCGTTAATATCATTACAATATTAACGGATGCTTTTATCAGTTATTGACCACCTGTAGGTGAAGTTTGAGTAGCATTTGAAGATTCAGTTGCGCTTCCACCGTTACCATTGTTATTACCTTCGGTAGCAGATGAACTAGCAGCACTTGAGGAATTACTACTGCTGCTCTCAAAGTATGAGCTGACGGAAGAGGATAAGCTCGAACTAGAACTTTCACTGCTTGAAGAACTGGATGAACTATCGTCATCGTCAATGGCAGTGTATTCAAGCGCCCACTTAGAGTCTTTAACCACGAGGCCACGCCGTCCACGATAACGAACTGCTTCAACGGTATCAGGCATTCGCCAATCACTGGCGTGGTTCTTACCGTCTAAGTATTCCATAATTGCGCGGTAAAGTAAGATCGCGGACTTTTCATAAGCACTTGAAATCGAATTCTTCATTGGCTGATCATAACCAGTCCAGATGGCCACTGAGTAATTCTTCGTATACCCAGCCATCCATGAATCCATGACCCGAGATTGACTGTGCCCAGAAGGATAATTCGTGGTCCCGGTCTTGCCGGCTTGGTGGACACCACTAATGTGGGCAGCGGTCCCCGTACCATCGGAACTGTCAATTACACCCTTGAGCATGTAGGTAATCATGTATGCTGTTGCCTTGCTCATCGCACGTTTACCATGCTTCCCATAGTTAATGGTCTTGCCATCCTGAGTAGTAATTGATGAGATGTAGTAAGGTTTGTAATAAGTCCCACCATTTGCAAAGGCAGCGTAGGCTGCTGAAACTTGCAGTGGTGAAACATATAATCCAATCCCGTTATTCAAGGTGAAGGCCTTTTTCTGGGAAATTCCTAATCCGTTTAAGAACGTTGTTGCCCGCGAGATGCCGACCTTTTGCAAGGCCCGAATAGCAGGGATGTTTCGGGATTGAACCAGTGCGTCTTGCATGGTCATGGTTCCCTTGGTCTTGTTGTCGAAGTCGTGAAGCTCAGTATTGGTTCCGGGCCAAATAAACTTGGTATCACGCAATGTATAGAAAGTTGGCCAATTCAGATATTCAATTGCCGGACCGTAATCCATCAGCGGCTTAGCAGTAGAACCAGAAGAACGGTTAGTCTGGACCGCCCGGTTCAAACCATACACAATGTTTCCGGTATGCCGACCACCTAGCATGGCAACAATTTGACCATTACGAGGGTTAGTAACCGCCACTCCAGTCTGCATTTGGCTACTTTGGAAAGAGACGGAATTATTAGCGGCATCATACAATTTCTTCTGTGCGCCAAGATCCATGTTGGTGTGTACTTGAAGCCCGTCGGTTTGGGGATTGTAACCCTTTTGCTCAAGTTGAGCTAATACTTCTTTGACGTAGGCGTCAATAACGGGTTCCTTCACATTAACATCATTTGACTTAGTATTGCCGTGCGTTTTGTCTAAACCATCGGTCACGGCTTCTGATTTAGCGCTGTTAGCTTGGGCTTGACTAATATACTTGCTTCGCACCATGGCGTTTAACACTTGGTTACGCCTGATTGTGGCGGCTTTAGTATCACTTACCGCAGGGTTGTAGTATGTTGGTGACTGCGGAATTCCTGCCAACATGGCCATTTGGGCCAATGATAATTCATTGAGGTTTTTCCCGTAGTAGTATTGAGCAGCGGTCTTCATGCCGTAGACCCCATTGCCCATGTAGACTTTATTGATGTAAAACTTCAAAATTTCATTCTTTGAAAAGTTTCGATCAACGTTAATTGCTAGCCATGCTTCTTGGGCCTTCCGTTTAAAAGTCCGGTCTGAAGCAGCTGTTGAGAAGACGGAAAGCTTAACTAATTGCTGAGTTAGTGTACTACCACCCTGCGTCCCATCGGAATGGTGGAACACATTATTTAAGGCTGCCCCAAAAATCCGTGTCGGGTCAACCCCGTGATTTTTATAAAAGCGCCGATCTTCAATCGCCACCACAGCGTGTTTTAAAGTTGTTGGAATTTCGTTTGATTTAGCATATTGTCGCTTTTGAGCTCCCAAGCGGGAAACCACTTTATTGTTGGCATCGTAAATCGTTGTGGTGGATTGACTAGCCAATTCACTCCGACTGATTTTTGGTGCACTGGATGCCCAGTAAAAGAAGAGGGCGGCTCCGGCGATAATTAGTAAAACGATAATTCCCACGGCCCACAGGAGCACTTTTTTGATCAGCGGTCCGCGACTAGTGCTTTCCTCCAGCTCATCATTTTGACGACGGCTGGGAAATTCGTCATTATTCATTCTTTTCTCCTTTTTTATAGATGGCAATTAACCGATCAACGGCTGGCAGGTATTGGAGCCGTGGATTTAACCCATATTCGACGGGAATGCCATCTTTTTTAATGGTGGTTAGAGTAATTGAACTTTTTCCGCCATTTTGTTGGTCTTGCCAGTAGGCAAAAAGTTTGGTTGCTGGTAATAAGTATAGCAAATCCAAAGTGGTGAATTTAATGAATGCAAAACAGATACCACCTTGTTTAACACACGCCATCAAATGATCAATTTGGTGTTGATGAAAGTTCTTCAACGGGAATGATCGTTTATTGCGGGTTTCCTTTGCATCAAAGTCAATGTAATAGCCTTTGTAGACCCCATTATAGTCAGTCGTTGAAGGGCGTCTGAAGTAGGCTTCTCTGATTACGGCAGCACTTCGCTTTGGGTAATCAACTTTTACCAATTGAATGGGGGTTGGCTTTTTATGAATAACCGCTTGGTGGGTGGCTCGGTAGTATTGATTGCTTTCGTTAATTTCTTTTTCCAAGGACATTCCCCGCTTACTATATGAAGATTGGCGTGGGGCAGGTAAATGATTCACCGGTTGTGTCCGGTGAAGGTGTGGCCCTTGTCCACTTGGATAGTGAATACTCATTATGGCTCCTCCCTTGACTACGTGCTATTATACCAGAGAAATAAAAAATACATTCAATAGTTAATCATAATCTGGAGGAATTGAAGTGTATCGTGTCTGGTTAACTGGCTATCGGGCCTACGAGTTAAGCGTTTTTCAGGACAATGACCCGAAAGTAAAGGTTATTAAAAATGTCTTAAAAAAAGCGCTCATTGAGCGTCTAAACAACCATTCAGATGAATTTTGGGTCATTAGTGGACCGCAAATGGGGGTTGAACGGTGGGGAATTGAAGTTGCTCTTGAGCTCAAGAAAGCTTATCCCCAGTTGAAAACCTCAATTATGGACCCATATGCGCAGGTGGCTGCGCGTTGGAAAGCGGAGAATCAAGAAAAATTAATGGCGACTTTGCAGCGGGTTGATTTTCATGCACTAGTCAGCAATCAGCCGTACCAGTCGCCACAGCAATTACAGAATTATCAACGGTTTATGCTTGAGCATACTGATGAATTACTGACGGTATTTGATGCTGATCGTGAGTCCGAGAGCGAACAAGTCAGTAAGCCTTCGTGGGATTATCGGGCCGCACTCAAATATCAAGAGGACCATGACTACCAGTTAACTACGATTGATTTTGATGAACTTCAGGAAGCAGCAATGGAGTTAAATGAAGAACAAAATCCGGATTATTAATTTTTGTTGAGATTTTAAGTTTCTGGTACA
>CAMXWI010000121.1 GCA_947252915.1 uncultured Lactobacillus sp. | reverse complement strand
GATCGTCTTTGGTGCCCCATATTCGATGGTGTAGCTAACTTTAGCAACGCCCTGCTTCTTTGCATAATCTACATATTCATCAAGGGTCTTCTTAGCAGTCTTAGTTACCTGTTCAACCATTGAACTGTCAAAACTTGAAATGTTTTGGAACGCCCGCGTATCAATAACGTGAAGCAAGTGGAGTTCAGTTTCATCACCATTTCGCTTGGCAAAGGCAACTGACTTCTTGAAAGCTAATTCAGCTTCTTCGGAACCATCAACTGGAACTAAAATACGCCGATATTGTTGTACAACCATGATAACAACCTCCTGTACATTTGTTACCATTATTTTACACCATTTTTGTAATCTTCGTAAAGAAACTCTAAACAAAAAGGGGCTGATATAGATCAGCCCCTCTATGTACGGAGAACTCCGTTTATGCCGTTATCTGTTCGACAGTGTTGACCTGTAGTTAAGACAGGTGGGATCTGGTGCACAATTTTCAACTACCGAATGAAAGGGCATGTTGGCCACTGTGTTAACGCTGATCCCGATACAAAATGGTTGTAAGGCAAACCTGTGAAATGAACAAAGCGTACACAATAGAATTCCCTTACCCAAATCCTAGCATATTATTTATGGATGTGCAATTAAGACTGTTTTCCCTGAGCATTGCGCAACGCCTGATATTGCTTTGCGTATGCCGTTTCAAAGCGCCCATTGTACTTTGGATGATAATATTGATCATCTTTAATGGCCGTCGGTAAGTATTGTTGACGAACCCAATCTTCAGGGTAGTCATGCGGATATTTATAATCTGTTCCGTGACCAAGCTTGGCAGCACCTTGATAATGAGCATCTTTGAGGTGATCTGGAATACTACCGTAGTGCCCCTGATGAAGCCGTGATAGAGCAGCATCAATGGCCGTGATGGCAGAATTTGATTTGGGAGACAAGCAAAGTTCAATGACCGCATTTGCGAGTGGAATCCGTCCTTCAGGGAACCCTAATCGTTCCGCCGCTTGAATAGCAAGAATGGTTCGCTCACAAGCGGGAGGATTTGCTAACCCAACATCTTCATAGGCAATCACACTGAGCCGTCGAGCAATACTTGGCAAATCACCCGCTTCAATAAGACGTGCAAGGTAGTGAAGGGCAGCGTCGACATCACTTCCGCGAATCGACTTTTGAAACGCAGAAACGGTATCATAATGGCCATCACCATTTTTATCAGCAACGAGGCTCCGTTTCTGAACACTTTCTTCGATGATGGGTAGGGTTAAATGAATTTTACCTGCGTCATTCGGTGAGGTTGATTTAGCAGCTAACTCAAGGCCATTAAGAGCACTCCGTAAATCACCGTTGGTGGCAGTTAATAATTGTGTTTCCGCATCGTCATCCATTTGAATGGGTAATTTACCTAGGCCACGTTTTGGATCCTGAAGAGCACGTTCAACGGCCACGCGCATTTCACTAGTTTTAAGGGGGTGGACTTCAAAAATTTGCGTCCGACTCCGGATAGCTGGGTTGATATTAATATATGGATTTTCAGTTGTCGCACCGATGAGGACGATTTTACCACTCTCTAAATGGGGCAAGAGGAAATCTTGTTTAGCCTTGTCTAACCGGTGAATTTCATCCAGTAGTAAAATCACAGTTCCACTCATCTTGGCTTCTTCTGCCACAATTTGGAGATCTTTCTTGCTATCAGTAGCGGCATTTAAGGTGCGGAAAGCATACTTGGTAGAACCGGCGATGGCACTGGCAATACTGGTTTTGCCAGTGCCGGGTGGTCCGTAGAGAATCATCGACGAAAGCATCTTAGCTTGGACCATTCGCCAAATGATTTTTCCAGGCCCCACCAGGTGTTGTTGGCCAACCACTTCTTCAATTGTTCGTGGGCGCATTCGATAGGCTAACGGTTCCACATGAAAGCCTCCTTTCTATAGATGAAAAATTCTTTTTAAAAGTGATGGATGGTGTTTAGTTTGCTGATCATCTTGAGGCGATTGCTGACCATACTTTTTGCTGACATCTACCGGTGATTGGTAAACAGCTTTGTGATCCGTCACAATTACGGCCAGATCATCATCGCCAGTTTTAGTTTCGGTCCCGGTCTTAATCGTAAATTGCACATTTGCGTTATTGGCGACCGTTAGGTAGTTACGGGTAAGCGAGTCGTCAATATTACCATTAATGATAACCAAACTGTCAGGATGAATAGTGAGTTCTTGGCGAAGGGCGTCAGACCAGTCTTGTTGTTTAGCCTCAGCAACGGAAATCGTCAACCACATTCGTTCACGAAACGTACCTAGGTATCGACGCTGTTCATCGGGCTTAATTTTCGGGGAACCATAGATTCCATTTTGCAGTCGTTGTTCCACATTTGAATGTTCTTCAGTCATATTACCAGCGCTCCTTTATAATAAGGCTATTGTAACAAAAAAGACCGGGAATGAATCCCGATCTTTTTGATATGGATAATGATGATTAAAGCTTGTTGTAGAATTCAACGATCAGAGCTTCATCAATATCAGCGTTCATATCTTCACGTGCTGGAAGACGAACTAACTTACCTTCGAGCTTGTCAGCATCAAATTCAACATATGAAGGACGAGCAACCACAGCGTCAACCGCGTTCTTAATAATGTCTAAGTCCTTAGACTTTTCGCGAACACCAATTACTTGGTCAACTGAAACTTCATATGAAGGAATGTCAACGCGCTTGCCATTAACGGTAATGTGACCGTGGTTAACCAATTGACGTGCTTGACGACGGGTAGTAGCCAAACCTAAACGGTAAACCATGTTGTCCAGCCGACGTTCCAAAAGAACCATGAAGTTAGTACCGTGAGTACCTTCCTTGATCTTACCGGCACGCTTGAAGAGGTTCCGGAATTGACGTTCAGTCAAACCATACATGAAACGAAGCTTTTGCTTTTCACGTAATTGAGTACCGTATTCAGATAAGCTACCACGACGATCATTACCATGATCACCAGGAGCGTATGGACGCCGAGCTAATTCCTTACCAGTACCTGAAAGTGAAACACCAAGGCGACGAGATAATCGCCAACTTGGACCTGTATAACGAGACATAAATAAATTCCTCCAATATTATTAGTTGGAGTAAAATAATCCGATTGTAAGGTCACATTCGTGCATGATGATTGGATCGTTCACCCTCGCAGCCGGGTTACTAAAAACACCAAAACGGCATCACCATGTTGACGAGCTTGCTCCTCACTGCTGCATTATTTTACACAAAGACTATCATACTATAGTGATACGCCCTAGTCAATGCAAGCTTGCTTAATATTGAAATGAAACCTTTAAATCGATAAGCATTATCCGACTGAACGGTAAAAAAATTATAATTTATGATATAATTTGAAGCGATGTAAGATTTTCACAATCCTAGTAAATTTGGTTACGATATTTTAGGTGGGTTTAACGATATGTTGCAAATTTTAATTGGTATTTTAATCATTGCATTGATTGTATTAGCCGTGATTTTCTTCTATCAGCGACGAGTTAATTCGATGATTAAAGAATTGACGGAACAATTAGAGAATTTAAATGTTGATCAGTTAGCAAAGGAATTAGCGCCGGTTCATTTGGAGAGTTTAATGGGAGAATCACTCAAAAAATTTACGGCACTGCGTAAAGATTATGATGACAACTTTGCAGGTAAGTACCAAGAAGCGCAGAAATTGGTGAA
>CAMXWI010000120.1 GCA_947252915.1 uncultured Lactobacillus sp. | reverse complement strand
AGATCCTCGCAACCGTCTCGTGGGCTCGGAGATGTGTATAAGAGACAGTTCCTGGAGTAAAGAATATTGACTTTATTCGTCAAGCAATGAATGCTACACAACCAGAAGGACAAACGGTACCGGTGTTAGAGTTTCTCCAACAACTGAATGAAGCAAAACAATTACTCAAGATGCCGGATGATATTACCGACCGTTATTTAAATGTCGGGTTTTCTGGTGGTGAAAAAAAGCGGAATGAGGTCTTACAAATGATGATGCTCAAGCCGAAATTAGCCATTTTAGATGAAATTGATTCTGGACTTGATATTGACGCATTACGGATAGTTGCGAACGGCATTAACCATATGCGAACTCCACAATTTAGTGCGCTCCTGATTACGCACTATGAGCGTTTGCTTGAATATGTTAAACCTGACCGCATTCATGTGATGGTTGATGGGCGGGTCGTGCAAAGCGGCGGTCCGGAATTAGCGGATGAACTTGAAAAGGGCGGTTATGCTAAGTTTGAACAAATGAGTAAGGATGGCGTTCACGAATGAAACCAGAGTTATTAGATCAAGTTCAAGCAGCCACCCATGGTCAACCAGATTGGTTACGGAAAAAACGTCAATTAGCGCTGATGATGGCTCAAAAACTCCCGGTGACCGATTCCCAACAAATGGTTTTAAAGAAGTGGCTCCAAAATCCGCAACTAGAGATTGATGATGAGCAGGTAACGACCACGCCTGATGGGTACGTTAACTTGCCCATTTTTATTGCAGCCCAACAATATCCAGAGCTAGTACAGGAAAATTTAATGGAGAAGGCGATTAATTGGCAAGCCGACCAATTAAATGCTTTCCATCTAGCGTTTTTAAATGGTGGTCGGTTCATTTATGTGCCGAATAACACGGTTGTTGATCAGCCAATTGAATTGCATACAACTGTTTCAGGATGCAATTACCACAACCTCATCATTGTGGGGGCTAATTCGCAAGTGACAATTATTGAAAATGAAGTTGCTAGTGATCAACAACCAAGCTATTTAGGAACCGAATTATTACTTGGTGACAGTGCGCAAGTCAATTACTATCAATCAAACACGTTTACTGCAGACCATAATTGGGAAAGTGTCCGTGCCTATCAGGCAGGGGATAGTTTACTCAATATTTACAGTGCCTTTTTTGATCGTCACCATCTTGATGCTGATTATCACGCAAACTTGGATGGCGACGGGAGTCATGCTAATTTTAAAATGGTTGGAATTGCGACCCACGATCAGGTGCAGGATATTCATACCAGGATTGATAATCATGGCCTACATACTGATGGTGAAATCTTACAAAACGGGGTGGTTAAAGATCAGGCAATCCTGAACTTCCATGCTGTAGGTAAGATTTATCAAGGGGCGCACCAGTCTGCTTCTAACCAAGAGAGTCGCCTATTAACGCTAACGGCAGCGAGTCATGGTGAAGCTGATCCGGTCTTATTGATTGAAGATAATGATGTTAATGCTGGTCATGCGGCAAGTATCGGCCAAGTTAACCCAGATCAGTTATATTATTTACAATCCCGCGGTTTAACTTTAATGGAAGCAGAAATTTTGTTGACAAAGGGCTTTTTATTACCGGTAATTGAAAAGTTTCCAGATCAGCAACTTCGTGACCAAACCATTAATGAATTGCTGGAACGATTGGAGGTTCAGTAATGAGTCAAGAAGATGATAAAAAAGCAATTCAGCAATTTTCAAAAGAACATTATGAATACGGCTTTCATGATGATATTAAGCCGATCTTTTCCACGGGGGTTGGTTTAACAGAAGAGACGGTTCGTGAAATTTCACGGCGTAAACATGAGCCAGAATGGATGTTAAATATTCGATTAAATGCCTATCATCAGTATTTAAAGATGAAGCTGCCGAACTTTGGACCAGATTTAACAAAATTAGATTTATCACAGCTTAGGTATTTTCAACGACCAACTGATCATGTGGCTCGTTCCTGGTCAGACGTGCCAGAGGAAATGAAAACCACCTTTGAAAAGATGGGAGTTCCGGAGGCCGAACGCCAATACCTAGCAGGAGCTACCGCTCAGTACGAGTCGGAGGTTGTTTACGCTAATTTAAAACGGGACTTAGCGAGTCATGGGATCCTCTTTATGGACACTGATACCGCAGTCCAAAAGTATCCAGAAATTGTTAAAAAGTATTTTGCCCAGTTGGTACATCCTGATGACAATATTTTTGCGGCGCTCAACACCGCAGTCTGGTCTGGTGGAACCTTTATTTACGTTCCAAAGGGTGTTCATGCTGATAAACCGCTGCAGAGTTTCTTTAGGATCAACGCGGAAAATACGGGACAGTTTGAACGGACGCTGATTGTAGTTGATGAAGACGCGAGTGTGAACTATGTTGAAGGCTGCACGGCTCCAGTTTATTCTGAAGATAGCCTTCATGCGGCCGTTGTCGAAGTCTTTGTAAAACCACGAGGCTTTTGCCGTTATACAACCATTCAAAACTGGTCGCCTAACGTTTATTCGCTGGAAACCAAGCGGGCAGTGGCGGATGAAAATGCTGTTATGGAATGGGTCGATGGAAATCTTGGTTCTAAAGTAACAATGAAGTATCCAAGTGTTTACTTACGTGGTCGTGGAGCGAAGGGGACGATGTTATCGATTGCCTTTGCCAACGGTAAAGTAGTGGATCAAGATACTGGTGCCAGAATGATTCACCAAGCTCCAGAAACCAGCTCAACCATTATTTCAAAGTCCTTGTGTCGGGCTGGTGGTGTTTGTGATTACCGTGGTGAAGTCAAAATGGATGAAAATGCTCATGGATCTAGTTCACATGTTGAGTGTGACACCATCATCATGGATGATGATTCCTCAAGCGATACCATTCCGCTAAATAAAGTTGCGGTTGGTGACGTCGCAATGGAACACGAAGCCAAAGTCTCCAAGGTTTCAGAAGAAGAACTTTACTATTTAATGAGTCGTGGATTATCTGAAGAAGAAGCTACTAAGATGATTGTTATGGGATTCATTGAACCATTTACCAAACAATTACCGATGGAATATGCGGTCGAACTGAATCGACTGATTGATTTTCAAATGGAAGGTTCCGTTGGTTAAAAAGTAAAAAAATAACGCCCGGTCTCACAAGAGATTCGGGCGTTTTCCGAACAATAGGTAATTTACACTATATTCAGTTCGTGATAAACTCATCCTTGAAATTTATTTAAGGGAGAAAGTTAATAATGGATGAACAAGTACAACGGAATCTCGTAATCGGCCCGGAAGACCACATTCCAACTGGTGAGGCAACGCTGCTTGGTCTACAACACGTGATGGCAATGGACGTCTATGTGCCGCCGATTATTTTAGCCGGGATGTTAGCAATGGGAGCAGCTGATACATCTGGACTGCTCCAGTCGACATTTCTTGCGGCTGGTGTTGGAACCATTTTACAAACCTCGATTTTTATGAAGATGCCAATGTCGCAGGGTCCATCATTTGTGCCATTATCAGCAGCAGCTGGGATTGTTCTGGCTAGTGGTGGTTTGAAGGGAAACGGGATGGCGACCTTAATCGGCTCACTAGTCGTTGGCGCGATTATCTTGGTTCTACTCGGGTTGAGTGGGATTTTCCAAAAAATTATCAACTGGTTAGTGCCAGCAGTAGTAGGCGGCACGATTATTACATGTGTGGGTCTGTCACTGATTCCAAGTGCC
>CAMXWI010000119.1 GCA_947252915.1 uncultured Lactobacillus sp. | reverse complement strand
CCTCGCAACCGTCTCGTGGGCTCGGAGATGTGTATAAGAGACAGTTCAAAAGACCATCACGCCAAAACAGCTCGTCGACAATCAAGTTCTATCAGCGATAAAACTGTAGATCGTCAATCAATGACAGCCAGTTCGGTAACTAGTAGTGATTCTTCATCTGCTTCTAGTATGAGCAGCAGTGATAATAAGTACGCTACGGTTCAAGCTGGTCAGGGAATTTACCGGGTAGCAGCTAACAATGGATTAACGGTTAGTGAATTGGCGCGGTTAAATAATATTTCACCTAATACGGCCTTACAGCCAGGACAACGACTGCGGGTTAGGTAATTAAAAGGAGCGAAAAAAGAATGACAAAGGCACTTCAAGTGGCAATTGATGGACCGGCTTCCGCTGGTAAAAGTACCGTAGCCAAGCTCGTTGCAAAACGGTTTGGCTATATCTATTGTGATACTGGAGCAATGTATCGGTCAGTGACGTGGGCCACATTAGATAGGAATATTGCACTAGATAACGTTGCGGCAATTATTAAATTGGCCCAAGAAATCACGATTAGTTTTGAACCAGGTGCTGAAGAACAACGGGTGTTTGTCGATGGTCATGAAGTTACCAAGGCAATACGTTCAAACGAGGTCGCGGAAAATGTTTCCGCGGTCGCAGCGATTCCTGAAGTACGAAGTGAAATGGTGAAAGAACAACGAAAAATTGCCACTCAAGGTGGAATCGTGATGGATGGTCGTGATATTGGAACAACCGTTTTGCCAAATGCACCGGTAAAAATTTTTCTAGTGGCCAGTGCGCATGAAAGAGCACGTCGTCGTTTTGAAGAGAACCAGGCCAAGGGGATTGCAACTAGTACTTTAGAAGAGTTACAAAAAGCAATTGAACTGCGCGACCAAAAAGACTCGACTAGAAAGGTATCACCGCTTACCAAAGCTCAGGATGCCATTGAAATTGACAGTACTCATCTGACTATCGATCAAGTGGTTTCGAAAATTTCAAAAATAATTGAAAAAAAGTGCAACAATTAAAGTTAATGCTGGTAAATTCGGTTGAAATCTAGTAGAATAGTAGCCAGAGTTGATTGTTGCAAGGAGGATTTTTTTAGATGGCTGAAAATGAAAACAATAACGCTATGTTAGAAGCGCTCGACAGCATCAAGACAGTTAACGTTGGAGATGTTGTTAAGGGTAAAGTACTGCAAATCGACGACGATCGTCAAGCAATCGTTGGAATCGAAGACGCTGGTGTAGAAGGGGTGGTTCCAGCAAACCAACTTACTACTAAGCCAGTTGAAGACATCAATGACGTTGTTAAGGTTGGAGATGTTCTTGATTTAGTAGTTATTTCAAAGATCGGATCTGACAAGGAAAACGGCAGTTACTTACTTTCACATCGGCGTTTAGAAGCCATGAAGGTATGGGACGATATTCAAAAGAAGTTCGATGCCGGTGAAACAATTACTGCTAAGGTTACCCAATCTGTTAAGGGTGGTTTAGTAGTAGATGCTGGTGTTCGTGGATTCGTTCCAGCATCAATGATTACTGATCATTATGTTGAAGATTTGAACCAATTCAAGGGTCAAGAACTTGAATTTAAGATTATCGAAATTGAACCAAGTGAAAATCGTTTGATCCTTTCTCACAAGGAAATTGTGAAGAAGGAACACGAAGAAGCTGCCAAGAAGATCTTCTCTGAATTGGCTGCTGGTGATGTTGTTGAAGGTAAGGTAGCACGGATGACAAACTTCGGTGCCTTCATCGACCTTGGTGGTGTAGATGGTCTTGTTCACGTTTCTGAAATTTCATACGATCACGTTGACAAGCCTTCTGATGTTTTGGAAGTTGGTCAAGACGTGAAGGTTAAGGTTCTTAACGTAGATCCTGAACGTGAACGGATTTCATTATCCATTAAGCAAACCTTACCTGGACCATGGGATGATATTGAAGAAAAGGCTGCTGTTGACACTGTCTTAACTGGTACAGTTAAGCGTTTAACTAGCTTCGGTGCTTTTGTTGAAGTCTTCCCAGGTGTTGAAGGTTTAGTTCACATTTCACAAATCTCTCACAAGCACATTGCTACGCCAGCTGACGTTTTGAAGCCTGGTCAAGAGGTTAAGGTTAAGGTCATCAATGTTGACCCAGAACGTCAACGGTTAGGTCTTTCAATCAAAGCATTGGAAGAAAAGCCAGCTGATAGTGATGACAACCACAAGCGTAATAACCGTAACAACCGTCGCTCTCGGCGGAACAACTTCGCTGCAGATGCGCCAGAAGAAGAAAACGGCTTTACCCTTGGTGATTTAATCGGTGATGAACTGAAGAACGCTGGTAAATAAGCTTTTCATTTAGATTAATAAGGCTGAGAAGAGGTAGGTTCTTCGCAGCCTTATTTTTTTCAAATCAATAAAGGAGGGATTATGATGGCAAACCCGATTGTTGCAATTGTGGGCCGACCGAATGTGGGGAAATCAACGCTGTTTAACCGAATTGCAGGTGAACGAATCTCAATTGTTGAGGATACTCCAGGGGTTACCCGTGATCGGATTTATACCCATGCCGAATGGCTCGGAAAAAACTTTAATTTGATTGACACCGGAGGGATTGATATGTCTGATCAACCCCTTACGACTCAGATTCGGGAGCAGGCAGAGATTGCAATTGATGAGGCGGACGTAATTGTCTTAGTAGTTGACGTGCAAAACGGGATTACTGACGCAGATGAAAAAGTTGCCCAATTATTATACCGGTCAAATAAACCAGTAGTGCTAGCCGTTAATAAAGTGGATAACCCTGAACGGCGGAGTGACATTTACGACTTTTACTCATTGGGTCTTGGCGAACCTTATCCAGTTTCTAGTGTTCATGGAATTGGACTTGGTGATTTGCTGGATGCAGTTATCAAAAATTTCCCTGATACTGCGGATAATCAAAAAGATGATAGTATTCGGTTTAGTTTGATTGGTCGGCCAAATGTTGGAAAATCTTCCCTCGTAAATGCAATTTTAGGACAGCAGCGAGTAATTGTTTCAGATATCGCTGGGACTACTCGTGATGCCATTAATACCCAGTTTGTGGCGGATCATCGAAAGTTTACGATGGTGGACACTGCAGGAATCAAAAAGAAGGGGAAACTATACGAAAATACGGAGCGCTATGCATTAATGCGCTCAATGAAAGCTATTGATGACAGTGATGTTGTATTAGTGGTATTAAATGCTGATGAGGGTATTCGTGATTTAGATAAACACATTGCAGGATATGCTCATGAAGCTGGTAAGTGTGTAATTATTGTCGTTAATAAGTGGGATTTAATTAAGAATCGTGATCATCGGACGATGACTGATTTCACCACTTTGATTCGAAATGAATTCCAGTACTTGAGCTACGCCCCAATTATCTTTGTTTCAGCTGTTACAAAGCAACGGTTGATTAAGATTCCTCAACTTATTGAAGAAGTTTACGATCATGCCCGGCGGCGAATTAAATCATCAACCTTAAATGATGTCTTAATGGATGCGATTGCTGCCAATCCAACCCCAAGTACCAATGGAAAACGGTTGCGGGTTTATTATGGGACTCAAGTAGCGGTGGAACCACCAACGTTTGTTATTTTTGTTAATGATCCAGATTTGATGCATTTTTCATATGAACGCTATTTAGAAAACCGGATTCGGGAGGCATTTGATTTTTCTGGAACCCCAATTCACTTGATA
>CAMXWI010000118.1 GCA_947252915.1 uncultured Lactobacillus sp. | reverse complement strand
GCGTCAGATGTGTATAAGAGACAGGGTTTTTAATTTATCCTGATTATTATCAACCTAATCGTGAGGATTTTCAGATTAATTATTACCAGATTAACTATCCCACAAAGTTTGTTGAGTTACACCATCGACAAATTTTGGGAACACTTCTTGGAAGTGGGTTAACCAGGGGGAGTTTTGGTGATATTTTGAATAATGATTTGGTGTGGCAAATAGCTGTCAGCCGTGAAGTTAGCCAATTTGTTGACCAAGAGTTGGAACGAATTGGCCGAATCAATGTCCAGTTTGAAAGAATTAGTCCAGATGAATTAGTTTTGCCGGATGATGATTGGGAGAAAGTATCAATTACGGTACCTTCACTGCGCTTGGATGCAGTGATTGCTAATACCTTTAACTATTCACGAAATCGTGCTAAGTCGGCTATTGAACATGGTTTAGTAAGGGTTAATTGGGAAGAAATTGATCGTCCAGATTATCAGCTGGCAATTCATGATCTAATTTCTGTTCGACATGGTGGCAGAATTAAACTATTGCAAACTGGTGGAAAAAACCGGAAAAATAATCTTCGACTAGAGATACAGTTAATTAAGGCATAATATTTTGGAGGAATGATCATGACAGTAAGTGCAGAGGACATTACTAATAAAACATTTGATACTAAAATGCGGGGCTTTAACCAAAGTGAAGTCCGGGATTACTTAAATGAGGTTGCCCAAACCGTTCAAGAGTTAAACGAAAAAAACCGAGAACTCTCGGAAATGGTTAAGGCAAACGAAGAAAAGCTGAAATACTTTACTGATTTAAAGGATTCGTTAAATCAGTCCATCTTGGTCGCCCAAGAAGCGGCTGATAAAGTCAAAAATAACGCGAAAAAAGAAGCCGAAATTATGGTGCGTGAAGCCCAAAAGCAGGCAACCGATATTGTTTCAGAAGCCAATGAAAAAGCTAATGCGGTAATTGAGGAATGTACAAATTCCACTCGTAAACTGACAACGGAAACGAACGATTTAAAGAAGCAAACGCGGATTTTCCGGCAACGTCTGCAAGTAATGTTAGAATCACAATTAGAAGTTGTTAAGAGTAACGATTGGGATGAATTACTTGCTAACACTGACATGAGTGATTTTACAGAAATTCAAAAGATTCTGGGCAACAAGGTTGACAATGCTCAACAAAGCAGTGTAAACTCTGACACAACACCAGATGAAAACACAAATTCATCAGCGACTGCTGATCAACCAGTCGCTAATGATGAGGGGAAAACAGTTGTGATTTTCCCGGACAGTGATAAGTCTGATCACTAATAATTCTAAAATATTGACGAGACCACGAGGATACTAGGATGTCGCAGAGAGTCGATGGTTGGTGAAAATCGATGACTTATGAGTGTCCCCATCAGCTCGGAGTGCAGTTTTGAAAGTTGTAGAAACTGCCGGGTCATTCCCGTTATGCAATGCCTAAGGAAGTAATAATTACTTTAAAATAGGGTGGTACCACGAACAGCTTCGTCCCTTGCGGATGGAGCTGTTTTTTTATTTTAGAATTAATAATCAACTAAGGGGGAAGTAAGATGCGAGTTAAAGATACGCTTAACTTGGGTAAAACCAAATTCCCAATGCGGGGTCACTTGCCAGAAACTGAAGGGCAACGTGAGAAGCTCTGGGAAGAAAATAAAGTCTACGAACAACGACAAAAGTTAAATGAAGGGAAGCCAACCTTTGTTTTACATGATGGACCTCCATATGCGAATGGGAATATTCATATTGGCCATGCCATGAACAAGATTAGCAAGGACTTTATTGTTCGCTACAAGTCAATGACTGGTTATCGAGCACCATATGTTCCTGGTTGGGATACCCATGGGTTACCAATTGAACATCAATTAACTAAGTCTGGTTATGATCGAAAAAAGATGTCGACGGCCGAATTCCGTGACCTTTGTCGTAAATATGCGCTAGAACAAGTACAAAAACAAATGACTGGTTTTAAGCGCCTTGGGGTCAGTGGTGATTGGGATCATCCATACTTAACTTTAGACAAGGAATTTGAAGCAGCACAGATTAAGGTATTTGGTGACTTTGCTAAGAAGGGCCTCCTGTACCAGGCTAAAAAACCAGTTTACTGGTCATGGTCTTCCGAATCAGCACTTGCGGAAGCCGAAGTGGAATACCACGATGTTGTAGCTAAAACCGCATTCTTTGCTGAACAAGTTAAGGATGGCAAAGGTGTGCTGGATAATGATACCTACTTAGTAGTATGGACCACTACACCATGGACGGTGCCTGCTTCCGAAGCGGTGGCAATCAATCCTGATTTTGAGTATGCAGTCGTTAAACCGGCTAATGATAACCGTAAGTTTGTTGTGGCAAGCAGCCGATTAGCTGAAATTGCAGACAAACTTGATTGGGGATCATACGAAGTCGTTAAGACGGTAAAGGGTCAAGAGCTCGAATACGTCACAACGCAACACCCATACCTTGATCGTGAGCTTCTGGTTGGTTTAGGTGATTACGTCACTGACGATACTGGGACTGGTCTTGTTCACACAGCACCTGGGTATGGGGATGATGACTACTGGTTTGGTAAGAAATATGATTTACCAATTCTTGCGCCAATGAATGACCAAGGGGTTTTGACTGCCGAAAATGGTCCTGAATTTGATGGCGTCTTCTATCAAAAAGCGGACGATGTTTCCTTGAAATTACTAGATGAAAAGAATGCCCTGCTACTCGAAGAACCATTAAAGCACAGTTATCCATTTGACTGGCGGACAAAGCAGCCAATTGTCTTCCGGGCAACGGATCAATGGTTTGTTTCCATCGATAAGATGCGTGATGAAATTTTAAAGGCCGTTGATGAGGTTAAGTACTTCCCTGAATGGGGAAAGGTTCGCTTACGCAACATGTTGAAAGATCGTGGCGATTGGGTCATTTCCCGGCAACGGGTTTGGGGCGTACCACTGCCAATTTTCTATGCAGAGGATGGAACTCCAATTATGACTGAGGGAACCATTAACCACGTTGCGGATCTTTTCGGGGAATATGGATCAAATGTTTGGTTTGAACGGGAAGCTAAAGACTTATTACCAGATGGCTTTACTAGTTCCCATTCACCAAATGGCGAGTTTACCAAGGAAACGGACATCATGGATGTTTGGTTTGATTCTGGTTCTTCACACCAAGGGGTTTTAAATGAACGTAGTTACCTGACATATCCTGCAGACCTTTACCTCGAAGGTTCTGATCAATACCGTGGCTGGTTTAATTCTAGTATGATCACAAGTGTGGTCGTCTCAGGTCATGCTCCGTATAAGAGTGTACTCTCCCAAGGATTTACCCTTGATAAAAAGGGTAAGAAGATGTCAAAGTCATTAGGGAATGTCATTGATCCTGCCAAGGTTGTTCAACAGATGGGGGCCGAAATTATTCGTCTTTGGGTAATGAGCGCTGATACATCTGCTGATGTCCGAGTATCAATGGGGACTTTCCAACAAATTTCTGAGGCATATCGAAAACTTCGGAACACTTTCCGGTTCCTATTAGCTAATACAAGCGATTTTGATGCTAATGAAAATACGGTTTCATACGAGAAGTTAACCAGTGTTGATCAGTATATGTTAGTGAAATTTAATCATTTCTTAGCCAAAATGCGGGAGGAATTTGATGCCTATGACTTCCTTGATGGTTACAAACTATTGATTAACTTTGTTAATAATGAT
>CAMXWI010000117.1 GCA_947252915.1 uncultured Lactobacillus sp. | reverse complement strand
ATATTGGTTTCGTTTCCGTGCTGAGTCACGCATGAGGTCTAATGCAGCTTGCCTCTATCAATACTAGATTAGTTCAGGTTCTAGCAACTCAAGTGTCTGCTCACTTCAAGAATCTCAGTTGAACAGTGCCAATTCACTGACCTATTCGGTAATTCAATTGTACTATTCTGAAAATAGATCTGAAGCTTTTCTACTTGCCCTTTAGAAAATCCAATATCTTCTTATCTTCAAGTAAACTTTGTTCTAAAACCTCTAAAAAATTATCATGGTAGTCTTTAACTTCTTCTGTCATATTTGTTTTCCTTTATTATATTAATGTACCAATCTAATACCTACTATTCACAGCTATATCTCTCACTATTTTGCTTCTTTATAGTGTAGTGATCTCTATTACTGTTTTGGATAAAAAAGTTCGTTATAGCTTCCAAATCGCATAAAGCAAAACAATTTGCGCTTATTTATTTCAGTGTGGATAATTAGTAAACCAACCTTACCATCAAATAAATGGAAGTTCATTCTGAAGATTATCGAATTTTTCGCTAATTATTCACATCAATCTTGAACTGACGATCAAAGCTAACTCTTCAGTTCTTATTAGTCATAAAAAAGCTTCTCCATTGCATCATCAGTATTATCAAAAGTTTTTGCAGTGTTGGAAAGAAGCCCTTCTTCTTCAGCAAAGACTCGTACAATGGCCTTTCTAGTTTTTTCGTTGAAAGTTACATGTTCTACTTTAGACTCAGCTTTAATTTCAAATGGAACCTTACCTTGAATAACGAATTGCTTAGCAGCCAGAGTAAAGTAACTATTAAGAGTCATATTAATACTATTCAGCCCCTTGACCAGTTCTTTATGGAGTTCCGGATCTAAACGAATTGTTAAACCAATTTTTTCTTTAGATGTTGTTGCAGTCATAGTAAGCCCTCCCTTTAGGTATCATTATGGTATTTATATGATGCCATAATCCAAAATAGATAGTCTAAGAATAACATCATAAATAAAAAGAGCGCTTATTAGGCGCCCCAACTACCAGTACGGTTTAAGTAACGAACTGAAACCATTTTGCATACCGGTGTTCTTCATTTGATAGTTACTTTATACAATGTTCTCTTTTATGATTCATTCCAATAAAAAAGGAGTGCTATTAGGCACCCCAACCATCGGTACTTTATTGCAGACCGCGGTGACCAAACCGTTTGTGCTTAGGTACTTCATCTTTATCGTATCTATATTATATCATAAGTGAGTCTTATGGTAAAATAATTGCTGTGCCTCAAGAGGGTTCGACCTACCCAATTGCACAGGAAGGAGGCAACTCCTACTGATGAAGGTATTCTTCATCTTTATCGTAATAGTGCCTAACAAGCACTTAAAAAAATCAATTAAAAAAGCTATTAAGCGTTTGATTGATTACCTATTGAAGTAATTCATTCAGGTTTGATACCGGCGGGAGATGGTTATTTCAGCGGTGGATTTGTTCATCGCTGTTTTATTTTACGCCGATAATTTATTTAAGTATAGACAACAAAAGGAATGTTATTTAAACACTCCTTCTATCGATCGGTTTAAGTAACCACCTTAAACCATTTTGCACACTGGCATCATACTTCTAATGTTTACATTATACCATGTTTTGTATCTATCTCCATAGATAAGGGAATACAAATAAGCACATCAGCCACCTTACTTAATTGTAAATCACAGTGATGTTTGTGCTTAAACACTTTACAGTTAGTCCTTGTTTGAATTCAACTGCTTTAGCCAATACTCATAACAATCAACATACCATTGTATATACGAACGGTGATTCTCTTTATAGAATTGTTTATTCTTTTTCATAGCATAACCAATCATTGCTGCATTATTGTCAATTGGCATTGGTGGGCGAGCAATCTTATTATTCACTAACTTAATCTTCGATGGATTAACTAACCGATAATCATGAGTGTCCGCAACTATATATCCCTTATCATATCCATTTACGCGGGCATTAAATTTAATGAGGTCGCCTTCTTTCAGTTCCCCTAATTTAAGAAAGCTCTTGGTATAGTTGAACCACAAATGGTCAGTTACTAATTCATCATTCTCAACCAGTTTAACATTCGCTAACATCAACGTTGCTCGAAAAGTCCTAAAGCTATTCTTATATCCGAGTCGTACAAATTCCCCAATAAATTCATGGCGTTTTTGACTGCCTAATTCCCTTAATTTTTCTCGCATTTCTTTCATCCTTTTTCAATTCTTTACATCATTATCAGTGCAATTTAAAGATTATCGGTGCAAAATCAGCCAATTTTGCACCGAAAAAACTCAATTTACATTGACAGATAGCGATCCATCAATCCACTATAACCAGTATTAAAAGTTTTCACATAGTAGCGCATATAGACAGCTAGTGAGTTGCCCAAGCGATTGCAAGCGTAACTGTAATCACCGAGTCTTGCTAACCTAGTTCCGCAAGTTGTTCTAAGTGTGTAACAACTCAATGGCAGATCACCATTATTAACGCCAATTCTTCGACAAAGTTCCTTGAGCATGTCATTCATTGACCGTTGGGTAACCGGATAGCCCAATCGAGCTAAACGGTAATCGGTTAAGTTAAGGAACAATAAATCACTAGTGGTTTGCAGACCTTTTTCTGTTATAAACTCTTCCTGTTTTTTCTTAAAAACTTACAACTGATCATAAAGCTGCTGAGTTATTGGTGGTGTTAGACGACTTTCACCCTTGCGGCGAGCTTTTAAGTGACCATTTAATCCTTTAGTCAGCTCGGAATAAGAATCGTTAATCCGAAATACCCAATGACCTTCATCTTGGGTGAGATTAGCTATCTTCAATGCTTGGATTTCTTGTGGCCGCATTCCGGTTTCGGCTTCGACCCACAAAGCCATCCTAACCACCCAACGTTGAATTGGAATTTGCTTCAAATCATCCTGGATTGCTTGCCGAAAGGCCTGAAATTCTTGATACGTCATTGCATACTTTTCTTTGGTAATTGATTGCTTATCTCTCCTAAAGAAGTAGTCAATTGGCCGATTAGGCACTGGTGACTTAATAATTACGTCACCCTCCAGCGTTAGGAAGTAAGTTCTCAATTGCTGTAACAGCTTACTAGCTGTGGAATGAGTGGTAATGCTAGCATGATGTTCTCTTGCATAGGTAGTAATAAACTCTCTGATCGTATCTTTATCACAATTTCTGACCTTCACGCCACCTAGATAACAATGCACCATTTTTTCGGTGTACCGCCAAGTCTTAATTGAAGCTGGGCTCCAGCGTTCCATCTTGATCTGCTTTGCAATCCATTCGGACAAGGCCTGTGGAAGGTACTTGCTACCAGTGTTGAAATCATGCCCCGTCTTGATTTGATCAATCAAATCTGCCTCAATTTTTCTAGCTTTTGACTTCGTTTCTGCATAGTGAACCGGTGCCGAAATCAACTTCCCATGCACGCTAGTCTGTGGTCTTATCCAGTATTGCCCACAATGTTTACTATTTTTATTGGTAACTAATTTAATCGTCAAATGTTATCACTCTCCAAGCACATTAATAAAATATTAACGCGCTCGCCAGGTCGTAACCTGTTGAAATCCCGCTGTTTTTAACCAATTAACCACTTCATCAACTACAAAGTAGCGTCTGGATTTTGGATCCAACTGATGATACGGCATACCTAACCGGATTAAAGTATAGATGTAACCATTGCTACAACCGATAATATCCGCCAGTGTTTTCAAG
>CAMXWI010000116.1 GCA_947252915.1 uncultured Lactobacillus sp. | reverse complement strand
ATCGTCGGCAGCGTCAGATGTGTATAAGAGACAGGCTTGCCAATCACCGTAATACTTATTTAAATGGTTAACTTTTAAAATTTCTTCTGCCATTTTTTCACCCACTTTTTATTAATAATTTTGCTTGGCAGTCAATCGCTTTGCCCATAACGACAACGGATAATCAACTACAAAGTAAAGAATAAAGATCAAACCATAAACCCAGAACACTCCTGTTGGATGCGTCTGATTATTAGCTTCAATAATCTGTTGACCAACATTGATTACATCCATAATGCTAATCGTCATTAATAACGAAGTGGTTTTAATCACCCGGGTTGCCAAGTTAATGGTTGCCGGTAGTTCTAACTGGAATGCTTGAGGAAGCAAAACATACCGGAATAATTGCTAGGACGTTAAGCCCAGTGCTAATCCAGATTCTCGCTGATGTTTAGGCACTGACTCTAAAGCTCCACGAACAATATCACTAAACTCAGCAGCTACCCAAAGGGCAAAGGCGAGCACCGCCATCCAAGTGGCTGGCAAGTCAATCTTAAACTGCCGCGGTAAAATATAATAAACCAAGAATAAAAGGACAATTGTTGGTACAATTCGGAAGAATTCTAGATACAGCCATAGTATGAAACGGATTAATCGGTTTTTCATCGTTCGTAATAAACCAAGAACAGTTCCGAGAACCAATCCAATTAACAATGAAACTACTGCAATCCAAACGGAAGTCCAAAGGCCACCCATCAGCCTTGCAAAATTACTCCCTTCAAGGAGCACGCTAATTCCCGAATGAGCCATAACGAACCCTCCTTTCTAACCAGTCTAAGAATAGGATCAACGGAATTAAAATAATCGCATATGCAATTACTAACACTAATAAGTATTCATTTGATCGATAGTACATTCCGATCAAATCAAGCGCTGTATTGGTTAATTCCGGAATAGCGATGACAGAAAAGATTGACGTTTCCTTGATTAGGAAGATCACATTTGCTGATAGTGCTGGAACACTTAGCGCCAACCCCTGGGGAAGAACTACATACCGAGCTAATTCCCATTGGTTCATTCCTAACGCTAATCCAGCATCAATTTGTGATTTATTAATACCATTAAAGCCTCCAGCAAATCCTTCAGCCATGTATGCACCACCCAGAAAAATCAAGCCAATAATTCCACTCGCTTCCGCGGATAGTTTCATCCCGAGGACAGGGAAACCATAATAAAGAAAGAACAACTGAATTAATAATGGTGTATTTCTACCTACTTCTACATAGGCTCCTAAAATTTTACTAATGATTGGTATTTTAAAATACCGAACCAAACTTACTAGGACCCCAACAACCAGTGAACCAACAATGCCAACGAAGGAAAGCCATAACGTCAGTTGGAATCCCTTAACGAAACTGGGGATGCTTTGTTGGATAACTTCCCAATTCATAAACCTCCATCCTTTCTGAACGCAAAATAAAAGGTCGCTAACCACTGTCATGGTTAACGACCTAAAATTTTATTAGGAAATGAGAGCTCTTTAATTTAGTACTATTCATGCACCCTAAAAGAGCCCAACTGTTACCATGTCAGTTCGACTATTCATTTGAGTACAAGTACAACAAACTAATTGATGTAAAGCCAACATGGTAATTCCTCCTCGTTCTTAAAGTATGCTTATACTATAAAAGCGCACTTACTAAATGTCAATCTAAATGTCAATACTAAAATTAGATTTTTTTAATATTATTTTTCGTACCAGATTGTGACCGGACCGTCATTTTCTAAATCAACTTTCATATCCGCGCCAAATTGTCCCGTCGCGACAGGAATTCCGGTCGCCGCTAGTTTCTGATTAAATTGATCGTAGAGCGGTTCGGCCAAACTTGGTTTAGCAGCCTTTGAAAATCCCGGACGATTACCGTGCTTCACGTCCGCATACAGCGTGAATTGAGAAATTGATAAAATCGCCCCATCGACATCACGTAGCCCTAAATTCATTTTACCCGGTTCACTTTCAAAAACCCGCAAGTTTGTAATCTTGTGCACCATATAGTCGAGGGTTTCTTCGGTATCATTAGGGCCGAACCCAACTAACAGCATGTAACCCTTGTCTATTTTCCCGATTACTTTGCCATCAACACTTACTTGAGCATGATTAACCCGCTGTAATACAACTCGCATCCTTTTTCACTCCTAATGAATTACTCGTTTAACAACATAAACATCCGGAATATTCTTCAGGGCATCCATAATAATTCGCAGTTGTGCTAAGTTACGTACGCCAACCGACGCCGAAATAGTTGCTAACCGGTTATTATCAACTTTTCCATTAACAGAGGTTAGGAACCGAGTGTTGTTATTGATAGAATGTAGTACATCATTCAGCATCCCATTACGGTTATATCCTTGAACTTCAATATCCGCATTATAGTTGGTTTTATCGCCCTCTGGATTACTCCAATAAACCTGGACAATCCGCTGGCCACTTTGCTCAGTAGATTTAATGTTTGGACAATCAACCCGGTGAACAGAAACTCCCCGCCCCTTTGTAATGTAGCCGACAATTTCATCACCCGGAATCGGGCTGCAACAATGACTCAGGCGGGTAAGAAGGTTATCAACTCCTTCTACAACCACACCGCCATTGCCTTTGGCAATCTTTTTCTTATCACTAGCGGAACTTTCCAAGGTTTTATGTTCTTCTAGTAGTGCCCGTTCTTCCTCACGCTGCTTATCGTCTTTTGCCTTTTGACGTAAATCAGCCGTAAACCGGTTTTTAACACCCACCGGCGGCACATCACCAAAGCCGACTGCCGCAAAGAGGTCGTCCGCATCCTTAAAGTGCATTTCATTTGCAACCTTTAAGGTTTGGTCAGTCGTGATAAATTCTGATGGTTCTAGGCCATCATTTCGCAGCTGTTCCTCAATAATTCGTTGTCCTTCAACAATGTTTTTTTCACGATCATGGGCCCGGAAGAATTGGCGAATCTTATTTCTAGCACGGCGGGTCGATACTAAATCAACCCAATCCCGGCTTGGTCCTGCAGACGATGTGGATGTAAGAATATCAACAATATCACCATTCTTGATTTCATAATCAAGTGGCACAATCCGACCATTGACCTTGGCCCCTGTCGTGTGATTTCCAACCTCAGTATGAATTTGATATGCCATGTCCAGCGGACCAGCGCCCTTCGGCATTTCAATCACATCACCCTTCGGAGTAAAAGCGTAGACCTTATCCGTAAAGACATCACTTTGGACCCCTTGCATAAATTCATCGGTACCGTGACTCTCACTCCGCATTTCCAAAATTTCTTTGACAACGTTTAGCTTTCGACTATCCAGCGTTGCTTGAACCCCATCCGTCTTACCTTCTTTATAAGCCCAGTGAGCAGCAACCCCGAATTCCGCCACCTCATGCATATGATGAGTTCGAATTTGAATTTCTAATGGCCGCCCTTCTGGCCCAATCACTGTCGTATGTAGAGATTGATAACCATTGGCTTTCGGCATCGCAATATAATCTTTAAAACGTCCCGGCATTGGCGTCCACGTGGTATGGATTGCTCCCAAGACAGCATAGCAATCCCGAATGGAATCAACGACCACCCGGACCGCTAACAAATCATAAATTTCACTGAATTGTTTATGCTGGGTAACCATTTTCCGATAAACAGAATAGATGTGCTTTGGTCGTCCATAAATTTCAACATTTGGGCCTAAGTTAAGGTCAGCCGTAGCTTTTTTAACTTCCTTAATTGCTTCGTCAATGTAAGC
>CAMXWI010000115.1 GCA_947252915.1 uncultured Lactobacillus sp. | reverse complement strand
CTATGGAAAACCATGTGAAACGCAACTCCCAGAACAATATCAAAATCAACGAGCTCACGTTATCCTAAGTAATTATGACGAGCAGGATCAGGTCTTAACGGAGCGGATTAAACTGCAACCATATGAAGCTTTAGTACTTAAAATTAGTTAAAAAAACGTTTGACAGAAGTCATGAATGATTTCTATCAAACGTTTTTAATGTTTAACTAATCATCAACTGCCAAATCAGTTAACAATTTTACTAAGAAATAACTCCCCTCTGCATAATCGCTTAATCGCAAATGTTCATTGGGAGCGTGCGGTCCACTTTTCGCGTAATGAACACCCACCATTACAACTGGTAGTTTCAGCAATTCACCAAATGGTCGGACTGGTCCCCCTCCAGCAGTGTTTGGTACGTATTTAGTGGTCGGTCCATAAACCACTCGTGCTGTCTGCAAAGCAGTTTGAACAAATTCGTTATCCATTGGCGTCCGCCAAGCATCTTCGGCAACGTTTAGTTGAACCTCAAAGTCGTCATAACCATTTTCACTTAATTGCCGCCGTAGTTTAGTCATAATATCTTCAGGATCTTGATTTGGTGCCAAGCGACAATCCAACTTTGCAGTGGCTTCCTTTGGCACGATGGTTTTGACCCCGGTTCCTTCATACCCGGCGGATAGACCATTAATCGTTAAAGTGGTGCCATTTACAACCTCTGCGCGTGGGTGACTGGTAACTAATGGCTGTTTTAATCCATACGTTTGTTTTACCTCAGCTTCTGCAAAGTCCATCTTCTGCACCGCTTCTTCTTCAGCCGATGACAATGGTGTGATATCGTCATAGAAACCATGAACCGTAATTCGCCCAGTTTTCGGGTTTCTCAATGATGTCAGTCCTTCGACTAATCGCCATGCCGCATTGGGAACATAACTGGCCAGTGAAGAATGAACGTCCGCATCCGCTGTTTTGACGTGAACATCAAAACTGACGATTCCCCGAACACCAGCGACGACTTCAAAATGATCCGCCGAATTTTTACCGCCGCCTTCCCAAATGCAAGCGTTGGCTTGCAGCTGGTCTTGATGGGCATCCACGTATTTTTCGACATGCTGACTACCAGTTTCTTCTTCACCCTCGACAAAAAACTTCAAATTCACTGGTAAGCCACCATGTTCATTAAAGTATTTTACAACGCCTAAGCGGGCCATTAATCCGCCTTTATCATCACAAACACCGCGTGCGACAAGATGATCCCCTTTTACAGTCGGCTTAAATGGATCGGATTGCCACTCCGTTAACGGTTCGGGAGGTTGAACATCATAGTGATTATAAAACAGCACAGTTCGATTTGATTGGCCCTTAAATTCGGCAAAAACCACTGGATTCCCACCTTGGTCGTCCCATTTTTCAACATTACTTGCACCGAGCTCACGAAAAGTTCGTACTAAGTAATCACTAGTTTCTTGAATTCCTGTATTTTGAGCGGAAATGCTCGGGTGCTCTAAATATTCTTTAAAGTCCGCCCAATGTTCAAGGGCGTATTGCTCAACTGCTTGTCGTTCTTCAGTCATTTCAATCACCTTCTAAAATTTCCGTTGGCCATGTTGGTACACTTGCTTATCTTCTTGTTGAACGGCTGTCACATCTGCAAGCGGATTTTGGTCGAGCACTAAGAAATCAGCAAATTTACCTGGTTCTAGACTTCCACATTCGTCAGCCACCCCTAGTAAGGTGGCTGACCCAAGGCCGGCTGCACGTAATGCTTGGTAGTTAGTTGCGCCGGCCTTAACCATTAAACTAAGCTCTACTGGCGCATCTTTGAATTTATTAAATGGTGTTCCTGAATCAGTGCCAAAGGCTAATTTTACCCCCGACTTGATTGCATCACCGACATGTAAAAAGAAGTCATCTAAAAATGCTTCTGCCTTGTCCAACATGTATTGCGGTAGCTTGCCCTGACCATATTTAGGAATTGTATATCCCGCAATCAACGTGGGAGTTAGGAAGGTGCCTTGCTGTTTCATCAACTCGACATCTTCATGCCGCACGTAGCATCCGTGTTCAACAGAATCTACACCAGCCACGACCGCATTGTGAATGCCAGTCGCACCTTCAGCATGGGCAGCAACCGTCATATGCTTGGAATGGGCCTCTTTGACCGCCATTTGGAGTTCTTCTAGGCTTAGTTCTGTATCATCAACTTGGTCAGTGGAAGACATTACCCCACCGGTCGCCATCACTTTAATGTTTTTTGCTCCTTCTTTAAACGCACAGCGGACAGCATGCCGCATCTGGTCTGGTGAGTCAACCAAGTAGCCCCACGTGGTTTCACCATGTTCTCCTTCAGTAAAGTCACCATGACCACCCGTCATTGACATTGGACGTCCTGATGGCATAATTTGGGGGCCAACAAACGGATGCACGTCCCGGTACTTTTGCAATTTGACATCGACATCAAACGCTGCTCCACAGTCACGGACATAAGTGAGACCGGCTTTTAACCCCGCTCGTAAGTTTTCCAATGCTTGCAGGGTCCCCTCAGTTTCCGTTAGATAATACAGTTTATTCGTTAGTGGATTCATGAACATGTGCGTATGGGCGTCCACCAATCCTGGCATAACGTAGCGCCCTTCTAAGTCCACTGTGTTATCTGCAGAACCAGAGTAGTTGCCTTGACCCACATGGGTTAGTTTACCAGTTTCGTTATTGACCACCATCCAGGCATCGGATTGCACTTGATCGCTTGTTCCTTGAAATAAATTACAATTGAGATAAACAGTAGTTGTCATTTTAATCGCCTTCTTCTTGATTTTTAAGATACTGATTAAACCATTTTAAAACTTCCTTTAAACGCTGAATTCGTTGATCTGGCCGCCCCGTACGTGATAAATCGTGATTTGCACCATGAAAAACTACTAATTTAGTTGGTTGTTGACGCAATTTCAATGCTTGATACATTTGATAACCTTCAATAATTGGGCACCGATAATCATGATCTGAATGCAAAAATAATGTTGGTGTTTGCACTTGACTGGCGTACCTTAGCGGTGAATGCACCCAGAACTTTTTCATTCCATTTTGATCACTGAGGTTTACTGACAACTGATCTGGAACAAATTCGGGGCCAATATCCGAAACCATCATCGATGACCAGGTGGCAATACTCCGTTCGCTGACCGCGGCTTTAAAACGGCGGGTATGACCGATAACCCAATTAGTCATAAAGCCTCCGTAACTTCCACCAGTAATCCCTAGTCTTGTTCGGTCAATTGCAGCTGTTTGCTGTAATACCGCATCAGTAAAGGACATTAAATCAGCGTAGTCGACTTGCCCATACTTGCCACGGAGGTCAGCATATTTATCCCCTTGACCAGCCGAACCATGTAAATTGGTAAAAAAGACAAAGTAGTCATTAGTAGTTAAGGTCTGCATTTCATGAAAAAAGCTTTTTCCATAAGCAGCCCGTGGACCCCCATGAACTTCTAGTATTGCGGGATACTGGCGTCCTTTCACAAAATTGGCCGGAAACATTAGCCAACCAGTTGCTGCTTTCCCAGTAGAGTCCCGGTAATGAACTTCGTGAAGTTTAGCGACCTGGCGCTGATCTAGGAATTGGTTAAAGCTACTTAGTTGGGTAACTGTTCCATTGTGATATTGATACAGTTGTTGCGGTTGTTCGGCCGTGGTGGCAGTAAAGAGAACTTGATCATTTTTAATAACAAATGAATTTACAGCTGTCTCTTATACACATCTCCGAGCCCACGAGACGGTTGCGAGGATC
>CAMXWI010000114.1 GCA_947252915.1 uncultured Lactobacillus sp. | reverse complement strand
TTACAACAACCAAGTTGCGGAAGTGAATTTCGATTCCAACGCCAACCGTGACTCCGTTGCCACTTTCTAGCGGTAGAATGTTTGTTAGCCCAGTGGTTTAAAACACTGGCAATTAAAATTGCGATGGGTTCATCCGCCTGTTGATTAATGGTAATCCGGCAATATAATCCGTTTTGCTCTGGTTCCATGGTAAATACTAAGTGATTATTGCGAAAAACACGATAGTGATTAGTAAAAGCATTGCCAACAATGACCCAATTCAGGCCATGAATATAAATGAATTCACGAACAAAGCCGAATGATTTACCAATCGTCCCCATTCGTTGCCGATTTTGGTAAATGGCAAACTTAGGCATCAGACCAAGTGATAGTTGTTTAAGTTCTGCTAATAATTGTCCCTGCATTGTATAAAGCGACAACGCATCATTCCTAATTCCCCACTTACCAGTTAGAAGATAACACGCTTGATCGAAGTTATCATGGATAATGGTTGCTGAATGATCATTTGCCCGGTTTTTTAGGTACAAGGTCCGCATTTCATTCACCGCTTTTCCACCGTTTGTCGTTTAAATTCATTTTACCAGCTGAACTTTTAATTGAACAGTTTTCTAAAGAGAGTTTAAAGGTGGAATATGGTAAAATATTTACGAGGTGGACAGCATTGAAGCAAATTATTCATAATGATTGGTGGCCCATTTTAAAGCCGCAATTTGAAGCCGATTATTATCAGCAATTACGGCAGTTTTTAATTCATGAATACCAGCATCACACGATCTATCCAGAGATGCACCATATTTTTGAGGCTTTTGAATGGACCCCCTTTAGTAAAGTTAAAGTTGTTATTTTAGGCCAGGATCCTTATCATGGTCCGCATCAAGCACACGGGTGCAGTTTTTCGGTTTTACCGGGAGTAAAGGTGCCACCATCCTTACAAAATATTTATAAAGAACTCCAAAATGACCTCGGGTATCCACCAGTCCACCATGGCTACTTAAAAAAGTGGGCTGATCAGGGCGTTTTACTTTTGAACTCGGTCTTGACGGTTCGTGATGGTCAAGCCTATTCACATCGCGGACATGGTTGGGAAAAACTTACGGATGCTGCAATTCAGGCACTCTCTAACCGCCCTGAGCCAGTTATTTTTATCTTGTGGGGGCGGGCAGCACAAGCCAAGAAGGCGTTAATTAATACGACTACTAATATTGTGTTAGAATCCGCCCACCCAAGTCCACTCTCTGCTAGTCGGGGCTTTTTTGGGTCCCGTCCCTTTTCCAGGACGAACGAAGCATTAAAAGCAATGGGGGAGCAACCAATTGATTGGCAATTGCCAGCCCATGTTGATATTGAAACAAATTAGGAGGAGATAACATGGATATTTTTGAAAAACTAGCCAATGATTTAAAGGGCCAACAACGGACGATTGTTTTTCCAGAAGGTAACGATGAACGAATCATGGGTGCAGCGATTCGTCTGCATAATGACGGCATTTTACAGCCAATTTTACTTGGAAACAAAGCTGATTTGGGACAGGTTGCTAAGGAGCACGGCTGGGACTTAACTGGAATTGAGATTATCGATCCGGCAACTTATGATAAACAGGCAATGCACGATGCATTGTTGGAACGACGGAAGGGAAAGAATACTCCAGAACAAGTTGACCAAATGTTGAAGGATGTTAGTTACTTTGCCACGATGTTAGTGTACATGGGAAAAGTGGACGGGATGGTTTCTGGTGCCGTTCATGCCACTGGTGATACAGTTCGTCCGGCTTTGCAAATTATTAAGACTAAACCTGGGACCAAGCGGATTAGTGGTGCGTTCATTATGCAAAAGGGTGCAGAACGCTATGTTTTTGCTGATTGTGCCATTAATATTGAACTGGATGCCCCAACGATGGCAGAAGTAGCGATGGAAAGTGCTCATACGGCGAAGTTATTTGGGCTTGATCCAAAAGTGGCCATGCTGAGCTTCTCCACCAAGGGATCAGCCAAGGGTGAAATGGTTACGAAGGTTGCAGAAGCCACCCAATTGGTTCATGAACAAGCGCCAGAATTAGCAGTGGATGGTGAATTACAATTTGATGCGGCCTTTGTACCAGCGGTTGGTCAATTAAAGGCTCCTGATTCAAAGGTCGCTGGTCACGCAAACGTCTTTATCTTCCCAAGTTTGGAAGCTGGAAATATCGGTTATAAGATTGCCCAACGATTTGGTGGTTTTGAAGCAGTTGGACCAATTTTACAAGGCTTGAATGCACCGGTGGCTGATCTTTCCCGGGGCACCAACGAAGACGAAGTTTACAAAGTCGCAATTATTACAGCAGCTCAGGTTGATTAGTATGAAAAAGTTCACATTAAATAGTCGGGATGACACCATTGCCTTAGGTGCTAAATTATCACCATTTTTACAAGCCGGAGACGTGATTGTTTTAAATGGTGATTTAGGTGCTGGTAAAACTACTTTTACGAAGGGAATTGCCAAGGGGCTTGGTGTTAGTGCGGTCATTAAGAGTCCGACATTTACCATTATCCGTGAATATCAGGATGGTCGATTGCCGCTCTACCATATGGATGCTTACCGGCTAGAAAATGGCGGTGCGGAAGATTTAGGCTTGGACGAGTATTTTGACGGCGACGGTGTCAGCGTGGTCGAGTGGGCCCAATTTGCTGAAGAGGAGTTACCGGATGAATTCTTGGCGATTACGTTTCGACGGACAGATGATGAAAATAGTCGAGTGCTGACTTTTGAACCACGGGGTGATCATTTTGTCAAAATGGTGGATGCACTATGAGCAACACCGATGAAGTAACGCTCAAAATGGCAGAAACTGAAGATGCCCAGGCGGTACTACGACTATTACGACAAATTAATCGCGAAACAGCAGTGGTGATGATTGATCATCTATCGTCATTAACGGTAGATGACGAACAGGCTGCCCTTCACGAGATAAGTATCCGCAGTGACTGTATAGTATTGCTGGCAATGCTGAATCAGCAACGAGTTGGGATTGTCACAATTACAAAGGTTGATGAAGAAGCAAACGCAGGTGAATTAGGAGTTGCAGTGCTGAAGAAGTATTGGAATCAGGGGATTGGCACCCTCCTAGTGAATGAAGCGGTTTATTGGTTTCAAAACTATAGTTCGTTAGCTCATTTAGTTTTAGATGTTTTCAAAAATAATTCACGAGCTCGTCATGTATATCAAAAATTAGGTTTTATCCAAACGAGCACGGCCTCCCATGAAGATAGTCGTGGGGTACAGCAAGACGTCATTCTGATGGAATTTGTAAATCATTAAGAAAAACACCACGGAGCTTCAATTGCTTTTTGCAAGTTAAAGTTCCGTGGTGTTTTTTAGCCGAGCATTTTAACAAATGGTTTTAATCGACTTGGGCCAAACTGTTCGACCTGGTTAATGAGAATATCAGCACATGCTTGGGCATCGTCTAAAGCATTATGGTGATGATTTAGCTCAATGTTTAATGCATTTGCTACTGTGTTTAATTTATGATTAGGTAATTGCGGCAAGAGTTTTTGACTAGTGCGCAGGGTATCGAGAGTTTGGTAGGCTGGTGGTGTGATCTTGTAATGTTCTAAGGTGTTTTTTAAAACGCTATTATCAAAAGTGGCATTATGGGCAATAACTAATTTATCCGGAGCATAGAATGAAGCAATATGTTTCCAAACTTCAGGAAAGATGGGGGCATTTGCTACATCACTTTCATGAATACCGTGAATTTGAATATTTCGCCAGCTGAAGGGCGTTTGGGGATTAATTAATGAATAAAAT
>CAMXWI010000113.1 GCA_947252915.1 uncultured Lactobacillus sp. | reverse complement strand
GTTTGGTCCTGATGGTCTTTACGACCGTGTTCGGGTTCGCCAACTCACCAGTTGCCTTTTACCAAATGGGTTATGCTTCCATTTTCTGGTACGTTGTTGCAGCGATCTTCTTCTTCCTGCCAGCAGCTTTAATGATTGCCGAATATGGTTCAGCAATGCCAAATGCCGAAGGGGGAATTTTCTCCTGGTTGGAATTCTCAGTTAGTGAACGATTTGCCTTCGTTGGGACCTTTATTTGGTTAGCCAACTGGCTAATCTGGATGGTTTCTACTTCATCAAAGATTTGGATTCCAATGTCATCATTGATCTTTGGTTCCGATAAGACGACAACTTGGGCATTCTTTGGTTTAACCGCCACCCAATTCGTCGGTATCTTAGCAATTCTCTGGATGGTAGTATGTACCTTTACTGCATCCCACGGGGTTGATAAGATTCAAAAGATTGGTTCTCTTGGTGGAACCATGGTTTCAATCATGTCCGCATTATTTGTTGTAATTGCCATTGTAATTTGGATTGCACAAAAAGGTATGGTTCTGGAACCAATTCATGGTGTGAAGAGTTTCTTCATTTCTCCAAACCCTAATTTCCAATCCCCAATTGCACTACTTTCATTCGTTGTTTATGCAATCTTTGCTTATGGTGGGATTGAATCAATGGGGACTTTGACAGACTCCATGAAGGACCCAGCTAAGACTTTCCCTAAAGGGATGGTTATTTCCATGATTGTAATTACGGTATTGTACTCATTTATGATCTTCTTCTGGGGTGTCTGCACCAACTGGCAACAAGTGCTGAGTGGTAAAGACGTTACCTTAGGGAACATTACTTACGTTATGATGAACAATGCCGGGGTTGTAATGGGTGATGCCTTAGGCCTTTCTCATGGTACCGCATTGATTATTGGTAATGTTTTGACCCGGTTTGCTGGTTTAGGAATGTTCTGTGCATATGTTGGTTCATTCTTTGTTATGGTTTACTCACCACTGAAGGCCTTAGTTCTTGGTTCTGACAAGCGCTTATGGCCAGAACGGATGACTAAGCTTAACAAGCATGGAATGCCATCATTTGCAATGTGGATTCAATTCTGGGTGATTGCCATCTTGATTTTCGCAATTTCATTTGGTGGTTCTGGTGCCCAAAAGTTCTATCAAATTTTGACGAACATGGCCAATGTTGCATCATCTGCACCATACCTGTTCATCGTAGGGGCCTTCCCATTCTTTAAGAAGCGTCAAGGAATTGATCGTCCATTCGTATTCTTTAAGTCACAAGCTTCAGCTAATGCGATTTCAATCTTTGTGTTCTGTGTTGTTGCCTTCGGGATTATCTTCACTTGCCTGAACCCAATCTTGACTGGCGATTACCAAACAGCATTCTGGACAATCTTTGGTCCGGTCTTCTTTGGCCTGGTTGCTTTATTCTTCTACAACCATCAAGCAAAGAAGCACCATGTTGCTAACACAAATGAAATTAACAAAGACTAAAATAAAATTGCTTCACAAAAAGCCTGGCCACTATGGCCAGGCTTTTTCGTTTTTTAGAATTGCGATAAATTACGCACTGATCTGATGTTTGCCAGGGGGATTTTATACTGTTGTTGGGGATTTTGATGATCAATAAACGTTGCCGTTCCAGCTTGCCAATTGATCTGCATCAAATGGGTTTGAATCGTTTCATAAAACCCCGATTCAGCGTTGAAGTAATTGACTTCAACTGGAGATTGATTGCTAAGCTTGCTAAGCGACTCACTAATGTCACGTGCTTGCTGGCTGGTTTGATACTGCTTATTTTTATAATGTTGGGCAGTTTGATCAATCAAACGATGATAGCCAGTTAATGCGGAGAAGGGGGCAAATTGACCTGCTCGATCATGCTGGCTCATCGGTAAGTGAGCTTTTGACTGATGACGTGGGGGATCCATAATGTCTTGATAACGTGATGTATCCGAAAACAAGTGGTGTTCGATAATTTCTTTTTCGTGATCCATTAAATATGGTGACCTCCAATCTGATTATTTCGTTCTCGTGCTGTCGATTCCGGTAAAAGATCAGAACCATGCATAATGACATTTTTATTTCCGGTATCTTGTTGCAATTTAACAATTAACTCTTGTAATTTATGATCTTGCTGGCGCTTAACCTTGGCAACCCGATCCTCCTTAACCGCCTGGTCGACATTTGAAAAAAGGTCGGTTTGCTCATATCGGGCTTCTTGCTCCGCAACTGCTACTGGAGTAAGGTTATGTGCAATCAACGTGAGTTTGCGAATTAATAAGTGGGGATTGACCGTTCGCTTAAACAACTCCCCATGAATTTCCCGGAGTTCTTGTGCTGAATCCGTTAACGATCGTAAGTGATATTTAGCATGATCTGGTTTTGGGGTCTTACGGCCATAGAAATCCTCGCTAATTGCGCCACTATAATTATTGGCATACGTTAAACTTTGGACATCGTACTGGATGACGATTTCAATCGAATCTGTCATCATGCCACGTTTAACTAACGTTAATGCTAAATCATCCGCCATTCCACTAACGACAACCCGAGTTTCCTTAGGCTTGTAAGGACGCATTAAGACTTGTCCAGAATAAATACCATGTTCGTCTGAAGTATAAGACTTAATATCAGCAATGGTTGCTGATTCAAAGCCCCAGGCGTGATCAATTAATAGTTCCGCATTTTTGCCAAATTCACGGTAAAGGACTTCTTCATTCATTGGATCAGAGAGTTTGCCTAGTGAACAACGGGCAATATCTCCCATCGTATGTAAGCCAAGTTTTTCTAAGCGCTTGGCATATCCCTTCCCTAAACGCCAAAAATCCGTGAGTGGGGTGTGGGCCCAGAGATAACGTCGGTATTGTTTTTCATTCATTTGTGCGATTCGCACGCCATCTTGATCACCGGGAATCCGTTTGGCCACAATATCCATAGCGATTTTCGCTAAGTATAGATTAGTACCAATTCCTGCCGTCGCCGTAATTTTTGTTTCTGCTTGAATTTGCTGAATGATGGTTTTAGCTAAATCATGGGCAGAAACTTGATGCTCATGGATATAGTCAGTTACATCCATAAAAACTTCATCAATCGAATAGACGTGAATGTTTTGCGGTTTGATATATCGTAAATAAATTTCATAAATTTGTGCCGAAACCTGCATATAGTATTCCATCCGTGGCTTAGCAATTTTGAAGGCCACCCGGAGATTAGGCGACTTTAATAATTTACCCCGGTAAATCGATGAGTGATCGGACAGATGGTGATAAGTTGCATGCTTAGCACGTTCCCGATTAATTCCATGAATTCGTTGACGCACTTCAAACAAACGGGGCCGCCCTGGTACGCCAAACTTTTTTAAAGCAGGCGAAACCGCCAGGCAGATGGTCTTATCGGAACGAGAAGTATCCGCCACCACTAGGTTAGTATTGAGCGGATTTAAATTTAAAGCGGCACACTCAGCGGAAGCATAGAATGATTTTAGATCGATTGCTAAAAAGGTTCGCGCATCCATAGTATTAATCCTTTCGTTATATTAGGTACTAGTATTATACCGAATTAAGCATAAAAGAACAAACGTTTGAGGCATGAAACAAGTTGAAATTTAATTAAAAATGGTTCAAAATTAAATGACGAATAGTAAGAAAAAGGAGCGTTCATTATGAAAACAACAATTTTATTATTTCACCCTCACATGGATCAATCGCGGGTCAACAAAGCACTAGCAGAAGCTGCCAAGAAGTCTGGATTTGAAGTTCGTGATATGTATGCTTTATATCCAGATTTTAAAATTGATGTTCCAAAGGAACGCCAAATTCTTGAAAATACTGATCGAATTGTGTTCCAGTTTCCTGTTTAT
>CAMXWI010000112.1 GCA_947252915.1 uncultured Lactobacillus sp. | reverse complement strand
TAAGTTGGTTACTTCAAGATTAAGATTGATTTACCAAGCAACCCCATGCGCTATACTTCCATTCCCGGAATTACGGCTCAGCAACGGAAAATGGGTATCTGGGGTGAAGCAGGGATCAATGACGCCAATACAGCAATGTCCGCCACTGAAACTAGTACCACTAATTCTCGTATCTTAGGAATTGATCCATTAGTAGAAAAGGGGATTGGTGAAGAAGATATTGTTACCATTGTCCTGCCATACATTCATTCTGCACGTGAAGGAGTTAAATTACTGGGTGACTATCTCGAAAAATATGGGACTTACGAATCCAACGGAATTGCGTTTGCAGATCACGACGAAGTTTGGTACATGGAAACCATCGGTGGTCACCACTGGGCTGCCCAACGAATTCCTGACGACAGTTATGTAGTTGCACCAAACTGGTTTAGCATTACAGACTTTGACTTTGCTTCTGCTGATACAATGGCATCTGCCGACTTACAAAAGATGATTGATGATTATCACTTAAATGTCGATCCCGATGGTAAATATAACCTCCGGCACATTTTCGGTAGCCATAAAGACTCTGATTATCGCTACAATATTCCACGGCAATGGTATGTTCAAAAGCTCTTTAATCCAAGCATTGCTGAAACGCCGGATAACCCAGATCTGCCATTTATTCGTAAGCCAGAACGCCTGATTACGGTTGAAGATGTTAAGTATGCTCTTAAGCTCACGCTATCAACACACACCATATGATCCATATGATAGTGAAGGAACCTCTGCAACGCGGACGGCCTTTCGGCCAATTGGTTTCCAGCGGAATGCTGAAAGTCATATTATTCAACTCCGGAATGATGTACCAAAGGAAGAAGCAGGGATTTGCTGGTTATCGTTTGGTCCGAATGCCTTTAACTCAGTTGTTCCATTCTATACTAACGTGTTAGATACTCCTGCAACATACAAGAACACCAAAGAACACTTTGATATTCATAATATGTACTGGATGACTCAATTAATTGCAACAATTGCGGATGATCATCCAAAGCGTTATCAAATGAGCCTTGAAAACTTACGGCAAAATACGATGGCCGCTGGTCGCAACGTTATGATTAAGACAGACCAAAAAGTTGCTAAGTTGTCTGGTAAGGAGCTTCAAAAGCAATTACAGGAAGCTAATAACGAAACGGCAAAGCGCGCTTATGATTTGGCAATGAAGTGCCTTGGCGGCATGGTTGAAAATGGTGCTTTAAAGCTACATTTGAACTATGGAAATGAATAATTTCTACGTAATTAAATGGTCTTCAATCGCGCGTGGTGGTTGAAGACCATTTATTATTAATGGAAGGAAATGGAATTTTGCAAATTAAAACGGGTTATTTACCTTTTGGCGACTACCGGACTTATTACCGCATTGTTGGGGAGCCTTCTAAGAAGCCACCATTAGTTCTTCTACATGGTGGCCCTGGCTCGACCCATAACTATTTTGAAGTCTTAGATGAATTCGCCAACCAAGACCATCGTCAGCTAATTATGTACGATCAGCTTGGCTGCGGACAGTCTTCAATTCCAGATAATACTCCAGAGGTTTACCGTCCTGAAACGTGGGTGCAGCAACTAGTCAGTCTTCGACAACAACTGGGTTTACAGCAAATCCATTTATTAGGTCAATCGTGGGGTGGCATGTTAGCCATTATTTACCTATGCGACTATCAACCAAATGGAATTCACAGTGTGATACTAGCAAGCACGTTATCATCATCTAAGTTATGGGGTGCAGAACAGCACCGGTTAATTAAGTTTTTGCCGCCAGAAGAACAGGCAGCGATTGCCAAGGCAGAACGCACTGGTAATTACCAAGCTGCTGATTATTTACAAGCCAATCGTCATTATATGCAATTACATTCTGCGGATGATGAAGCTAATCTAAACAGTCCAGAATGCTTACGACGGCCTAAGCAGGTTGGTACGGTGTCTTATGAAGTCGCTTGGGGCCCAAACGAATATACTCCAAACGGTAATCTTAAAGACTACGATTATACTCAAAAATTGCAAAGGGTTACCACGCCAACGTTAATCACTAGTGGAACTAATGATCTTTGTACACCGCTAGTGGCGAAAACAATGGCTGATAATTTACCTCACGCTAGTTGGCACTTATTTAACGGAACCCGGCACATGTCATTTGTTGAACGAACAAGTGATTACGAACATTTATTACAATCATGGTTAAATCAGCATGATTAATCAATTATCAAACCCAGTCACCAAAATTGCATCGGGACTGGGTTTTCGTTATGATATTAAATATTCAAGTAAAAAGAGGGGAGTTGACAAAGGAATGATTAAACACTGGCAGGGGTTCATAATTAAGGTTACTTTAATTTTATCAGTAGTGATCATCCTTACACCCACCACCAGCTTAGCCAAGTCAATTTCTAAACAGCAAACCGGTGCGATTCAGCTCAGCAACTAATTAATCGCCTTAATCGCCATCAATTAAGCCTTGACACAAAATTAAACCGGTATTTACCAGAAGTCGCCAATAGTGAACAAATCACGATTCGGCAATTAATGATGCACACGAGTGGTTTGGCAGATGTTAACCGAATTGCTCCGCAACCTATAACAAGTGAAAAAGCAAATTGGCAATTCACCATGCACAATTATCAGGTTCGTAGTCAACCGGGACAATGGCATTACGCTAACGTTAATTACGGACTCCTAGCGATGGTGGTTGCTAAAGCTAGTCATCAATCATATCAACGATATGTTCAAAAACATATTTTTAACTACTACAACCTACCTAACTTAAAGTTCTTCACGCAAGCCTCCTCATCTAGGGTAGTCCCATCGCTGACCGCTGCTCAACACCACCCCGTTTGGACCCAAGCGAAAAGAACAACTGGCGTTATTTACAACGCGAGATGTCCGCTGAATATGGTGCTGGTCAAGTCCTCCTTGCGACTCCCCAAGGTTATTGGCAATTGATGCAAAAAACATTCCTTAATCATCACGGAATTGGCCATCAATATCAGCACATTCGCTTCCAACCAACTGATAATCCATATTATGGAGGAATCTATATCCCTCAAAATGCCATCCACGCAAATGGCTCCTATGCTGGATATGCATGTACACTATTTGCGGATTATAAAACAAAAAAATCCTGATCTTATTCAGCAATAACATTACTTTGAAGCAATGTCGCCAATTAGGTCACGATCTTGATCAAATCTACTTTGTTAGCAATCACCAAGCATTTCCGTATTAAGGTTTTTGAGCAATAGGTAATCCGTTTGCTGATCCTCGCCAACCGTGAAGGTGTGTTGACCAACTCGTTCAAATCCATAATGATGATAAAAACCTTGGGCATTATCATTATGTTCCCAAACACCCAGCCAATCTTCATCTTTTCCTAAGTCCATAGCAACACTAAGGGCTTTTTTCATTAAACGACCACCAATATGGAGCTTCTGGAAACGTTTTAAAACATAAATTCGCTGAATTTCCATCGCTGCTGGATAATTATTTTCAGTTTGTGCATCAGCCCAGTTAACTTTCAGATAACCAGCAGTTTGACCATTAACATTATAGAAGTAAGTGCGGCTAGTTACTGATTCCAATTCATGAGTAAGTTGCTGAATTGAGTAAGCGTCTGCTAAGAATTGTTTCAGATCTGTTGGATCATTATCATCCCCAAAAGTTTCAGTAAAGGTAGCGCGACAAATTGCTTGCAACCGATCCAAGTCTTGGGGATCCGTTGTCACGAGTTGTAGATGGGGATCATTAACGTCATTAATTGCCATTCTAAAATGCCTCCAAATTAAATTAATCATTAACTATAAATATAAGTGCTGGTGGTAGTCCCTGTCAAAATTATGTTTTTTGCTTTACATAATATATAT
>CAMXWI010000111.1 GCA_947252915.1 uncultured Lactobacillus sp. | reverse complement strand
TGTCTATTCTAATTTACCAACCACCGGTAGGCCCTTCAGCACCTTATCTTTATGCGGTGACTTGTTGAATAAGGCGTCGGTTAAATCACGGCCAGCCAGATTGCCGTGATTTAACCATTTTTCCAAGCGTCTTTTCCAGAAACATCATAAACGGTTCCGTTAATTGCAACATACGCTGGTTGCCCATTTTTACCATTAAACTTAGCTAATTCATCGGTTGAGTATACTTTTTCACTCATAAAAAGACCTCCTTAGATCAATAACGGTAGTTAACATCTTCATTATAGCGAAGTTCTTTCCACAATACGATTAAGCCGTCCATTATTAATGTTTTTTAAAGGCTTCATAAACTGGGTCGACTGCTTCTTCAGCCGCTTTCACGTTTTGAGACTTAAAGTAAATTCGGTTGGCATTGTTGTACATCACATCATTCAGTTCACTTTCTGTGAAAAGATCTGTGTTTTCGAGCCAAGTAGCCAGTTGATGATAAGAGTTAAATGTTGCTGACCACGGAGAGTCGGTTCCCCAAATTATTCTTTTCGATCCTAATATTTGCTTTGCAAGTCGCACTGTCTTTTGACATTTAGGATATGGAAAATCATCCTTCGTTTCTCCCTGAATATCCTGAATTGCCGAAAGATCTACCAAGATATTGTTAGACGGTTCAAACTGTTTCAATACATTTTCTAGACGATCAGGGTGATCCACATCCGGAAATGAAAGGTGGCAAACAACAAAGTCAAATTGTGGATATCGTTTTGCCAAGTTAACAATCGCTTCAGGTTGGTAACTAGTTTGCGTATAATCACCATAATCCACCGTTACCACAAAGCCAGGATAGTCCGCTAAGTAATGAAATATCTGCGAGCACCGAGGATCAATGTCTAAACGAAACGGTTGGTGGAATCCGTGCAAGCCACCACCCTGACTAATCTCGAATTTAATAGCACGAAAGCCTAGCTGTTCAACATGACGCTTTACAATATCTAATGCAAAGTCATCAAATGGATCGACAGAAAATGCACCAATAAATTTCCCGGGAAATCGTTTTACGACTTGGTAGGTGTAATAATTCTGGTAACCATTCAAAGTCCCTTGGAGCAACACCGCTTTACTAATGTGTTCTTGCTCCATTACCGGAAGATATTTTTCAACTAAGAAATTATCATCACCCCAACCATCAGGAATCAAATGAATAATTTCCCCATTATCCCAAATTGCATAGCCATTGCCCAAGGGACTAAGTCGTCCTTGTCCCTCAGCACCAGCTAGTTCGCGCACCAAGTGAAGGTGACCATCAATCTTTTGCATATCCATCCCTCTACCTATTCTATTATTCAACGTACTGCTTAACCTTATCATAGCTCAGGTTAAACTTATTCATTAACTTATGAATTACTTTTTCTCGATCTGGTTCATACTCTGAAAGGAGTTGCGCTGTCGTTTTAATAGTTTCCTTCCTACCTTCAGCTTTGCCCTCAGCCCTAGCATCCATCAGATTCATTTCATAACTCATGAATTTCTGCCTTCTTTCTGGATCCTGTTTAATACGTTCCATTTCTTGAACCACCTGTGATACTAGTGGATCTTCCATCACTGGTTGGTTCTCCATCAATTTAAGGAAGTTTCCTATCTCAATACTATCATGAAAATCGTCCGCTTTGGCATTGAAAATAACCTTATGTTGACCATCATCAGCGGTTAACTTTGGATCACGATCACATCGACACTGAAAACTATATTTAGACCATCCACGACCATAATAATCAAAATCACAAAAGATAATTACGTAGGTTGGATATTCGGATAACTTATCATAATCATCGCCAACCTTTAACAAGTCATAATCGATTTGATCTTGGTAATAGCGTAATCGGTAAGGCAAGTTATGACGATTAGCGACTTGCATCTCAATGACAAACACCCGTCCCTTTTCATCTTGAGCATATACATCAAATCGACTTCCACGCGCATCAAACGGACCATTAATTGTCCTTTGAGTTTCATTGAACTTAATTTTCGTGACCTTCAATTCCGGCACTGCACATTGAATTAATTTCAAACAAATATCCCGGTTCTCCATCACCATCCCAAACATAACATCATTTGAAATTTTTAAATTGTTCCATTTACTAATTAACCCTTTAATCATCATCGTTTTTGATTGTAATTTCACTTTCATTATTACCTCACAGATAAGATTGGCAAAAAAATATCCGCCTATTATTAATAGACGGAAGAAATTACAAATTGCATTAAAAAAAGAGCGGAAAATCCGCTCCTTTTCAACAATAAAGATTAAATTATTGTTCTTCGTACCAGCTGTAGTGGAAGTTACCAGGACGGTCAGTACGTTCATAAGTGTGAGCACCGAAGTAGTCACGTTGTGCTTGAAGCAAGTTAGCAGGAAGCACTTCTGCACGATATGAATCGTAGTAGTTAATAGCAGCGCTCAATGATGGAGTTGGTACACCGGCCTTAACGGCAAGAGCAACAACGTCTCGAGTAGCCTTTTGGTACTTCTTAGCAATGTCCTTGAAGTAGTCATCAAGAAGCAAGTTCTTGAGTTCAGGGTTCTTATCAAAGGCATCAGTAATCTTTTGTAAGAATTGTGCACGAATAATGCATCCTTCACGCCAGATTTGTGCTAATTCACCATACTTAAGGTTCCAGTCGTAACGGTCAGAGTCGATCCGCATTTGTTCGAATCCTTGAGCATAGCTCATAACCTTACCGAAGTAGAGAGCTTGACGAATCTTTTCGATCATTGCTTCCTTGTCATCAATTGAGATGGCTTCAGTTTCTACTGGTAATTCCTTGCTTGCCTTAACACGTTCGTCCTTCATCATGGAGATGTAACGTGCGTAAACAGCTTCAGTAATTACTGATTGAGGAGCACCACCATCAAGAGCAGTCATTGAACTCCACTTACCAGTACCCTTGTTAGCACCACGGTCAAGAATCATGTCAACGATTGGCTTGTTCTTGTCATCACCAAGGTCATCATTACGAGTAAGAATGTCAGCAGTAATGTTGATCAAGAATGAGTCTAATTCGCCTTGATCCCATTCGTGGAAAATCTTAGCCATGTCATCAACACTCAAGCCAAGAACGTTACGCATAACGTTGTAGCTTTCGTCGATTAATTCTTCATCACCATATTCGATACCATTGTGAACCATCTTTACATAGTGGCCGGCACCATTAGGTCCGATGTAAGCAACACAAGGCTTGCCGTCTTCAGCTTTAGCGGCAATCTTAGTCAAGATAGGAGCAACTAAGTCATAAGCTTCCTTTTGACCACCAGGCATTAAGGAAGGACCATGGAGGGCACCTAATTCACCACCGGAAACACCCATTCCGATGAAGTTAATACCTGATTTGTCAAGCTTAGCATTCCGTTCCATAGTGTCGTGGAAGTTAGTGTTACCACCGTCAATCAGAACATCACCCTTATCAAGTAATGGCAATAATTCGTCAATAACAGCATCAGTTGGTCCACCAGCCTTAACCATTAAGAGGATCCGACGTGGCTTTTCAAGTGAGTCAACAAAGTCCTTAATAGTGTAGCTAGGGATTAACTTCTTATCACTGTGGTCCTTCATCATTTCGTCAGTACGGTTACGGTGACGGTTATAAACCCCAACAGTAAAACCGCGACTTTCGATGTTTAAGGCCAAGTTCTTACCCATAACGGCAAGACCTACAACACCAATTTGTGCTTTCTTATCTGACATTGTGTTGTCACACTCCTTAATAAATAAAAAAATACTTTTACAGTGACCATTATAACAGAAAGCTAGATTTGTGAAAGATTTAATTTGAGAAATATTGATCAAGGCTCCAAATACCATTAAACAGACCTAGTCAGATAAAATTTCATTAGTGAAATCATTTGTCTAATCGGAGAACTTTTAACACTATTTTTTGAC
>CAMXWI010000110.1 GCA_947252915.1 uncultured Lactobacillus sp. | reverse complement strand
GAGGCAGTCCCGTATCCGCAACCATTGTATCCACTACATCCTTCGTTTGATAGGCAATCGCTTCTAGTGTTGCCCGGATAATGTGTTCGCGACTAGAACCCCGGGTTAGGCCAAACATCGCTCCGCGGACTTCTTGATCCCAGTATGGTGCCCCGAGTCCCGTAAAGGCAGGGACAACATACACACCACCAGTAGTTTTGGCGTCGACCGCCATTTGCTCAGATTCACCCGCAGATTTAAATAATTTTAAACCGTCCCGGAGCCATTGCACTGCCGATCCGGCCACAAAAATACTCCCTTCCAGGGCATACGTAATCTTGTTATTCAAGCCATAGGCAATTGTCGTCAATAAACCATTATCTGACAATGTTGGTTGGTCACCAGTATTCATGACGGTAAAGGCACCCGTCCCATAAGTATTTTTGACGTCCCCTTTGTCAAAGGCCGCTTGACCGAAGAGTGCCGCCTGCTGATCACCGGCAATCCCCGCAATTGGAATTTGGACCCCATAAAAGTGGTAATCACCAGTATAACCAAAGATTGATGATGAAGCCTGTACCTTTGGTAGCATTTGCCGCGGAATATCCAGCAGCCGGAGAATATCATCATCCCAATCTAAACTATGGATGTTAAATAACATGGTCCGACTGGCATTGGTGACATCAGTCGCGTGCACCCGATGACTTGTCAGGTTCCATAACAGCCAGGTGTCAATCGTACCAAACAATAAATCACCGTTTTCAGCTTTTTGCCGGGCACCAGGAACGTGATCTAGCAGCCACTTAATTTTGGTAGCTGAGAAATATGAATCAATCACCAGTCCCGTTTTGCTATGAATAAGGTCCGTATAGCCATCTGCAGCTAATTGTTCCGCAATTGGCGCGGTCTGTTTCGATTGCCAAACAATTGCATTATGAATCGGTTGACCAGTATGCTTGTCCCAAATAACGGTCGTTTCCCGCTGATTGGTAATTCCAATCGAAGCGATTTTGTAAGGCTGAATGCCAGCTTTGATCATTACTTCAGAAATTACTTGCTGAACCGCATCCCAAATTTCCAAAGCATTATGTTCAACCCAACCGGGTTGTGGGAAATATTGGGGGAATTCTCGTTGGGCGATGGCAACTTCCTGACCATCATGGTTAAAGATAACGGCCCGGGTACTAGTTGTTCCCTCATCAATCGCCATTACATACTGTTGATCACTCATCTTGTTATCCTTTCCAATTTGCGTAATACCCTTCTATTTTACAACAAGCAGTGAGGATCCGCGACTTTCCTTCACATTTGTAAGCTAATTCTGCTTACTCAATTCCCGACGAATAGTTGCCACAGTTCCAATATCCTTAGCGGTAAAAATAATGTGATCATTGTAATTAATCGTGGTACCGCCTGTCGGTACGATCCATTTATTACCCCGCCGAATGCGGCTAATCGTAATCTGATCAACAAATGGTAGGTCCATCAGTGGCCGGTCAGTGTACTTGTGATTGCGAACCCGGACTTCAAACAGACCGGCTTCAGTACTAGTCAGCATTTGGTAAACCGCTGGTGATTCGATCAGTGACCGCATGACAGAAGCTTCAACATTGAACGGATTGAAGAGTTCTACCCCTGATTGACTGAGGGTTGCTAATTGCCCTTCATCCACCGTGCGGTTAACTTGGGCGACAATTACCCGACTAACGCCATTTTTCTTCGCTAAATGACCAAACTTAAAGTTCTTATCATCGCGGCGGAAGCCCGTTACCAAAATATCGGTATCAAAGAACTTACCATCCGCTAAACATTGCTCATCAAGATTTGGCAAGTAAGTGAGCTGGTCAACCTGACTATTATAGGTTTTATAATTTTTCTCATCATCAGTGACCATCCGGACATCAAACCAATTCCGTTGCAATTGTTGAGCTACCGGCACCGTTAAGACATTTGTTCCTAAGAATACGACCCGTTGCCGAATCAGATCTTCTCGATCCAGGTGGTAACCCGAATTAAAGACAATTGGTGCCACAATACATACAATCACCGCCGCAAGGATAAAAGCATCTGATTGGGTAGCCGTAATCGTGTGCAGATTACGAGCAACTTGTAATGATGGCAAGACCAACGTAATCGTCGTGACGGTTAAGAAACCACCCGCAAATGAATTCCGCCGTCCAAAGCGCAGTCGGTAGACTGGGAAGGTCCAAAACTTAGCTAGGATAAAGCAAAGCACGAGAATTGGAATTAAAAGCAATGCCTGCGCATTACTTAGTAAGGTCCGCAAATTCAACCGCACCCCGGTCATAATGAAGAAAATTGGAATGAAAAATCCATAGCCAATTGATGTTAATTTATCACGGGTTGCTTCACTCGGTTCTAATAATTTCATTACCATTCCGGCTAAAAAGGCCCCGAGAATATTTTCAGCACCCACGGTTTCCGCAATGATCACAAGCGTAAAAATCAGGAAGAAAGCTAGCCGAATGTCTAGCTGAGTAGTGGACTTAGTAACCTTGGTAAACCAATTGTAAGGCTGCTTAAACCGTCGCAATAAGAAAATGGCTGCCAGCAATAAGAGCACGATTAACCAAATCCGGCTCCCGTTACCCCCATTAACCGACGCGTAAACGGTTAAGGCAAACATTGGTACCACTTCACCCAGTACCGCTGTCAGCAGGATGGTTTGCCCCATTGGCCGACTCAAAATTTCCTTTTCCTTTAGAGTCGCAATTACCACCCCGAGGGCAATCGTTGAAAAGAGGATCACTGACAGAAAGACATTGTCGAATAAGCCGGTCATGCGTAGAATTAAGCCTAAAACAAACGCATTAATTAGGGTCCCAACAAACGCAATTCCAGCCAGCTTCACTGGTGACCAACGTTGCTCTTCATTATTGGTACCGGGGCGGAAAAGGTCAAAGTCAATTTCCATTCCCGATAGAAACATTAAAATGATCACTCCTAAAGACGACAATTGTGTCAAATCAGACGTGACCTGAACAATATTGAAACAGCTTTTTCCGATTAGGATCCCCATGACAATTTCAGCAACCGCAGTAGGAACTCCAGAGATCTTAAACCGCGCCATTAAAATTGGAATTAATAGCGCTGCTAGCATTACAAGAAACATTGATAATCGAGCCATAATACCCCTCTTTCCGAATTCTTCCCCATTTTACAATTTTTTGGGTGTAATATTAACACAATAACTAATTTTAAGGAGCAAGTTCATGAAAAAATTTTCTGCATGTACCAGTATTTTGGTTGGGAAAAAGGCCTCCCTGGATGGAACCATCATGATTGGCCGTAATGAAGATGCTAAAGCGGCTTGGCCCAAACACTTTGTGGTCCACCAACGTGGTGAATTAGGTGATCAGTTCATTTCTAAAGAAACGAAGGTTAAAATTCCCTTACCAACCCCTAGTTTTAAATACACTGCTACCCCTGAATGGACGAGCAAAGCAGGTCTTTTTGAGGAAGATGGAATCAATGAATTTAATGTTGCCATGAGTGCCACCGAAAGCGCATATTCCAATGACCTCGTTTTAGGGTTTGATCCCCTCGTAGAAAATGGGTTAAATGAAGAAGGCATGATTACCCTTGTTCTGCCATTTGTCAAGACAGCGCGAGAAGGGGTTCAACGACTCGGTAAATTAATTGCACAGTACGGAACTGGAGAAACTAATGGGGTTTTGTTTGCTGATGATCAAGAAGCCTGGTATTTTGAAAGTGGTGCTGGTCACTACTGGGTTGCCCAGCGAATTCCCGACGATGCCTATGCGGTCGTGGGCAACCAACTTGCCATTCAAGAAGTCGACTTTAATGATTCGCACAACTTCTTGTATCACCCCGGTATTCAAGAGTTCGTGGAACATCATCATTTGAACCCGCAGCCAACTGGATTTAATTTCCGGCAAATCTTTGGCACTGCAGACCGTTCCGACGCTATTTATAGT
>CAMXWI010000109.1 GCA_947252915.1 uncultured Lactobacillus sp. | reverse complement strand
AACCACTGGTTTACAGTAATTGGATGCCTGCCGCTGCACATTTGTCGCGCATTTCTTCTGGCCAAATACTTGCTTGCACTTCGCCAACGTGTGCCTTGCCAAGCAATAACATGCAGAGCCGGGATTGACCGATTCCACCACCAATCGTGTATGGTAATTCACCGTTTAAAAGCATTTTATGGAATGGTAATTGTTCTCGATCTACGGCCCCTGCTTGCTCTAGCTGATACTTCATTGATTCAGGGCTGACCCGAATCCCCATACTAGAAATTTCCAGTTTGCGTTGCAACGGTTCATACCAGAAAATGATGTCACCGTTCAATGCCCAGTCATCATAATCTGGTGCTCGGCCATCATGTGGCTTCCCAGACCGCTTTAATTTATCGCCGATTTTCATCACGAAGACACACCCTAATTCTTTAGCGATCCGATCTTCGCGTTCCATTGGCGTTAAATCTGGCCAACGATCTTCTAACTCTTGGGTCGTCACAAAATGGATTTCATCTGGCAAGTGGTAAACCGCTTGGGGAAATTTATACCAGACTTCGTGCTCCATATGTTTGATTACTTTGAAAATTTTTCTTACCGTGGCCTTGAGCGTTTCTTCAGTCCGTTCTTCTTTAGCAATAACCTTTTCCCAGTCCCACTGGTCAACGTAAATAGAATGGAAGTTATCCAGATCTTCGTCCTTACGAATGGCGTTCATGTTGGTATAAAGGCCCTCATGCATGCCGAATCCGTACCGTTTTAACGCCAGTCGTTTCCACTTAGCTAAAGAATGAACAATTTCAATGATCTCATCTGGTAATGACTTCATTGTGAAAGAAACTGGCTTTTCCACCCCATTCAGGTTGTCGTTTAAACCCGTACTCTTTTCTACAAACATTGGTGCCGACATCCGTTGCAAGTTCAGTTCCTTACCAAATTCATCTTGGAATGTTTCCCGAATGTAGCGAATCGCTGCTTCAGTTTCGCGAATGGACAACCGTGGATCATAGTCCTTAGGAATAATTAACTCTGTCATTATTATGCACTCCTTCATATTGCTAAATCGGGGCGCAAATAAAAAGCCTTCCGTCCCTGCAATCATGGGACGAAAGGCTTCTTTCCGCGGTGCCACCCAAGTTATCTAGTTTGCACTAGACCACTTCATTCGAGTACTAACATACTCAACCAGCGGTAACGTGCTGGAGACGACTAAGCCTACTTTGGTGACCATTTGGGTTAGCAACTTGGAAAGGGTTTTTCAATATTACAGGGTCGGCTAAGTTTGCACTATCCTTAGCTCACTAAACGAATGTTAATATTTACTCGTCTTTCTAATCGTTTTTTTTAATTAACTTGTTAGTAAATAATATAAACCATTTTTCAAAAAAGGCAAGCATTTTCTAAAAAACTTTTCCCTGGTAGGGTTTAAAGACGACATCATGAAAATCAAATTCAGCGACTTCGCTCATTTTAATAATCTGGGTATTCCCACACCCCACCATTAAGTTCAAGGGGATGGTCATCTCATCATCAGGAACCACCACCACATTTGGCTTGTGCAATGCATATAGCACCCCTTGTTCATAAGCTTGACCAACGTCCGGCTTACTTGGCATAAAAAAACCAATTCCCATGTCGTTACCGTACATTGCGTGCATGTCCATCTGATAGGTATTTTGCTGCCAGGTTAAATCATCCATCACTTCTGGGTGCTCATTCACGTTAATATCATTAAATTGGTGACTGAGCGGATGATGACTATATTTTAAAGAGACGGTCGGGTTCTTCCCTAAAGCAGTTAACCCTTCCTCCATAAACTTAATTTCTTCTGGGCTAAACCATGAGCATTGAATGTAAGCTCGCACTGGAGCAATCGTCTCATTTGCCGTAACATCAACGTATTGCTTTCCAGCCAAAGTGACTGTTGTTTCCATGAACTCTTCCTCCAATAATTTGTGTTTGAACAATTATTTTAGCATAGGCCACACTACTTAAACAGCCGACCATTAATTGGTCGACTGTCGATCAACGTCGCTCTACTTGATAATGGCGACCAACAAAAGTAATTAATAAGATTGCCAAAATTCCAAAGACGGCCCCAACGTTACCAACGTTCCCTAGTGAAGAGAAGCGAACAGTTTCCGCAGCCGCTAAGGACCCCAACGAAATCCCAATATTGGCAAAAATCGAGTTTAACGATGAAGCCAAATCAAGGGATTGCAGGTAATTCTTTTCGGCAATGTCGAGGAACATCAACTGAGTCGATGCCCCGTAACTGGCAAAGGTAATACACAAAACCGCGACAATTGCGATCGCCAACCATTTCATGTGGAATGCTGGAGCCAAGCCAAGCAGCAATACCGTCATAACGACGTACACCCATGGCAAACGGTGGACCCCACCATTATCTGCCAAATAACCACCAAACTTGTTACCAACAATGAAGAAAATCCCCATCATGAATAATATCCAGTTCAGCCACGTATCATCAAAGCCCATCAAATTAGTAATTAACGGCCGGATATAAGTATAGAAAGTATAGTCAGCCGCACAAACCGTAATTACAAACAGCGATCCAACCACGACACGCTTGTCCCGGAAAAGGGAAAATTGATCGCTCAGGTGACCCGCCACTTGCGGTGTATTATGTGGGACTAACCAAACTAAGAGACCGAAGACAACGATCGTCAATACAGTGATCATCCAAAAACTATCGTGCCATGTTAGTCGCTGACTAATAACGGTTCCTAATGGCACCCCAATAACGGAGGCAATACTGAACCCAGCAAAAACCCATGAGACCAAACTGGCCCGTTTTTCACGCGGCGCAACATAGCTGGCAAGCACCAAGACAATTGAAATGATGGCCCCGGCAACCGATGCCGTCAGCATCCGTGACAACAGGAGCGAAGTATAATTAGTGGCCATCGCCGTCCACGTATTTCCGATGAAGAAGATTACCATCAGCGTTAGCAACACATGGTGACGTTGCCACCGATTGGCCAATGAAGTAATGATCGGTGTAAACACCGCATAGATAATTGCAAACATTGTGACCAAATAACCAAGTGATGATAATGAACTATGGTATTCACTGGCCACATCGGGAAGCACCCCGACAATCATATATTCATTACATCCCAGCATAAAAGCCACAAAGACAAACAAGATTGCTTGCATTCGATATTTCGACATTTTCTCGCCCTCGCCTGACGAATTTTTCGTCCCTGACGTCCTTTCTTTTAAAGTCACTCAATCCATTGTACGGGAAATTTACACTAATGAAAAGCAGATCCCGTACTTTCCTTAACAGAAAATCCGGGATCTGGATCAATTAATTATTTTGTGTTTTTCCCCACAAGAAGTTAATTAAGAGCCTATCAACTTGCTTGTTTTCATGTAGTTTACTGTGTTGGGCCATCTTGCCATGAATCGTCTTTTCTTGATAAGACCGAGCCCGGTTAGCAACTAAGTATTTCAAAGAGAATGCCGAGTTGAGTGGAATTTGACTATCTGACTTGGAACCATCATCCAGATCACCAGCGATATTCAGCACCCGCGACGTTGTTGGGTATGTGTTTCGGAGTGGTAAGAAGTCGCGATAGTGCTTTTCCATAATGGATGGTTTGCCTTGACTATCCAGCGTCGTCTTCTTGTTATAACCAAAGCCAATCCCACCATCAAAATGGCCGGCAATGGCAACCTGGTGCCGAACGGTCGGCATGTTAGTCTTTTGAGCATTATTAACCAAGTAGTACATAATCGCAATGTTTCCCATCGAATGACCCACTAAGTTAATATTTTTAATTTGGTATTTCTTTTGGACGGCCTTCACTGCTGATTCAGCATAGTCACCCCATTTGGCATAGTTCATGCTACGGTTGTCCGCAAAATTAACTTCCACGATTGGATTGCGTGATTGCTTGGTGATTCGTCCCTGCAGGGTAGTCTTGCCATTCTTATCCACGTTTGCCCGAATGATTGTATTGGTAGCTCC
>CAMXWI010000108.1 GCA_947252915.1 uncultured Lactobacillus sp. | reverse complement strand
GTATCAGGAGGATCGGCAGCTGCAGATTTTCATTTTAGAGCAATCGATCAATGGTTTTATCGGCTCGATTTATCGGCAAACACAATTTGCGGAGTTTGAAAATACCGCTTACCGTGAACAACAAAGCGGACGGACACTCACGGCAGACTATTTGGATCAGATGAACCGGCAACTGGTTGAGAAATACTATGGGCCAACCGTCAAGCTGGTCGGCACGGATACCCAAGCATGGGCGTACGTTCCGCACTTCTATATGAATTACTATGTCTACCAGTATGCAACGTCATGGGCGATTGCGACGGCGTTGTCTGAACGAGTTTGGACCAAGCAGGATGGCGCACTCGATCGCTACCTCGACTTTTTGAAGGCCGGTGGTTCGGCAGACCCAGTGACGATTTTGCGGCGGGCTGGGGTCGACGTAACGAATGGTCAGTATCTTGAAGATGCTTTACAAGTTCTGAAGAAACGATTGGATCAAATTGAACAATTACTAGAACTTAAATAAAAAATAACCGCTAATCACTTGCAACAGCAATGATGATTAGCGGTTAATTATTAATGGTCATTTAATTTGACACCACGATGGTCGACACTGGTGGAAAAGACAATCTGCGTGCTCGTTTTTCCGAAGCGCCTTTGGATTTCGTTAATAAAATCATCCAGGTCCTTTGTAGATGGAAAGATTACTTCCATTACTTCTGAATAGTCACCGGTGATGCAATTACATTCGATGACGTTGGGGATGGATTGGACAAAGGGATAGAACTCTCTTTTTTGGTTAGGTTCTAGTTGGACCATGATAAAGGCCTTAACGTGGAAATTAAGTTTTTCACGATTAATGCTGGTGTGATAACCGGTAATGATCCCGGCCTCCTCCATTTTAGTGATTCGAGCTGCAATGGCAGGTGATGAAATGAAGCACGCCTTGGACATTTCCTTTAGTGAGACCCGGGCATTCGCTTGTAGCATATTCAGAATTTTTTTGTCAATTTGATCCATTAAGTCAACCTCACAATTATCAATAACCGATAGTAGTTTAAACTTAAGATAATTAAGTTATTAGTTGTTTTTGATTGTATGATACTTCTACGACAAAGTCAATTTGGCTCGGACAATCGAACGGCTAAGCCGGGAATAGTGCATTGAAAAGCTTCAAATGTGGTAAAATAAGAATGATAGTTGATTGATTGGAGGCTGTTGATTATGGATCAAGAATACGAAAACATTTTGGTATCAGTGGACGGTTCTAAGCAAGCAGAAGCGGCGCTTGCCAAGGCGGTTATTTCTGCGAAGCGGAATGGTGCCCACATTGACGTGCTCAATGTCGTGGATACCCGGGCGATGGCATATAACTTTGCTGGCATGTCAGACGGCAGCATTGCTTACCAATTGGTAGATAAGGCTACGGACTACTTGAAGGACCTGCTTAAAAAAGTTAAGCAGGATGATGATTTCGACAATATCGATATTCACATTCGGCTTGGTAATCCAAAGACAGTGATTGCGTTTGATTTTCCGAAGGATCATAAGAACGATCTCCTGGTAATGGGTGCCAGTGGGATGTCACGGCTGCAACGGGCTATGGTTGGTTCAGTTACGTCGTTCGTTAAGCGGAATGCACCATGTGATGTGTTAGTTGTCCGCACCGGTGTTGATAATAAGCAATTAGATATCAAATAATTGTCAAGTTCAAAAGGGACCCTCACGTTATTGTGAGGGTCCCTTTTTTGTGGGCTGTACTATTGTAATCTTGTTTAAACTAAATCATTCTTCTTGGCATTAATTCCCTTACCAGGAGCTTTATCATCGGAAAGACCCAGCTTAGTAGGATTCAATTCAAATTCTTCATCAGGACGGGGTGCACTTTCGTTCATCGTGCCATTCGACTTATGAACGGTTACGGTTCCCCAAGCTGGAACCATCACGTTTTGCCACTTAGTGGAATGCCCATTAATGTACAGACTAGCAGGAAGTTCTTTACCAGTTGGGTTATAGAGTTGGACAGCGATTGAACCATCATCACTGAGGAAGGCAGTTGATGAGATTCCACCTGTATAACCATCTGGAGAGTAGCTAGATGAACCAATCCGGACTGCGCCAGCCGGAATATCTTGGGATAAATTACGGAGCATGTAGTATTCAAGGTTCCGTTGGACTTTACCAGTGGCATGGTCAATGGTAACGACACCACGGCGGCCGGTGGAACCAGCTGCATTTGGTAATCCTCGTTCATCTAGAGCTAAATTCCAAAGGGTAATGAAGTTTAAGCCATTCCGGACTAACCAGTTACCGATTAAGCCAAACATGATGTGTGAAGCATCTTCAACGGTGTCAGAGTACAGGCAACGCCGTTCAGTCATCGCTAACTTCCAGTTCGGATATTCGCGACTAACTTTAAAGAGGCTGGTGTACGGTCCGTCATACGTGTGGAAGGCAAAGCCATCAAAGGCGCTTGCTTCTTGCGGTGTGATGTATGCGGATAATGGCTTATCGAGAACGTTCGATGATCCGTCCCAGTAGTAGAGTTTTACGTCTGGGTGAGTTTCATCTAAGAGTGGCCGGAGGTATTTATAACCGAATTCGGCTAATTGCTTAAATGTCCAGATCATGGCTGGCCACTTAGCAGCATTGGAAGGTTCGTTTTGAATGGTTAAGCCGTAAATTGGAATACCGTAGCTAGCGTATGCATCGATATATTTAACGAAGTAGTTGGCGTAAACGGCTTCGAAATGATCCTTGTGAGCAAAACCATTACCAGTATATTCACCAAAACGGAGGTGACCACCTTGACTGAGGTGACCGGTATTCTTTAACCAAGCTGGCCCAGACCATGGTGAGCTGATGATTTTAATTGCGGGGTTAATTTTTACGATTTCTTGAAGAACCGGCACAATGTATTTCAGATCCTTAGTCGCGTCTGCTGCACCCCGGTGTTCCCGTACCAATGGAGAAATGTTCTAAATCATGATCGTGTTCGCCAAATGGCACATCGTCATATGAGTAGTATTCATCTTGACTTTGAAAGTCACAAGATGCCATTGGCACCCGAATCATTGAAAAAGCCCCTTGCTCGGGATCGAATAATTCATGAAGCAATTGACTCCGTTGTTCCTTGCTTTGGTTCCAAATTAACTTGGCAGTGGAGTCAGTAATCGCTGCTCCGGCACCTAACCAATCTTGGAACTTTTGCATTGGGTCAACGACGATTTTGGCTGAACCGTCAGTCGGTTGATCTGTATAGTCCGGTGCATCAAATGGGGTCCGTTTTTGGGAAAGGTCTCCGGCAGTGGCAGTCCAGAATTCATTTTTAAATTCGTTTGACATAGTAATCTCCTTCTATCGAATAAAGCGCTTACAATAAAATCAAAAATAATAGTGGTATCACCCTCTTTAATTGTCTTCAATCCCAAAGTAGTCAGGAAATTGTTGAGTCACTAAGGCTTTTTCTTCGAGCATCAAGTGCAGGTGCGCGTGAATTAGGTAATCAAGATTATCCACGTTTTGCGCTTGAACTGCTTTAAGAATCTTTTGGTGTTGTTCGACTAACTTTCGCCAATTCAGGTTCGCAGCTTTTAGCCGGAGCCGTCGGAAACGGTTTAATTGGGTGTTATTTAACTGAAGCCAGTTCCAAACATCATTCTTATTAGCGATTTTGTAGAATTCGTGGTGAAAGTCTTGATCAAGATCAAAAAAGTGATCAGGCTCTTCTGCTTGGGCCGCTTCACGTTGATGTTGCATATTTACTAATAAATTCATTAACCCTTCTTGAGTCAGTTTAGTCATGGCTTCAAGCATGATTTTCGGTTCAATGCATTCACGAACAAACCGACCGTTTTTAGCGGAGGTCATGTTAATAATGGTGACGTAGGTTCCGCTTTGCGGGATCACTTCGATGAGGCCTTCCCGTTCAATTCTAATTAATGCTTCACGGACGGGGGTTCGTCCAAGATTGAGTGATTCTGAAATCATTTTTTCAGAAATCTTCTGACCAGGTAAGTAGTGAAAGTGAATGATCTTATATTTAATCTGGTC
>CAMXWI010000107.1 GCA_947252915.1 uncultured Lactobacillus sp. | reverse complement strand
TGTATAAGAGACAGGGGTAGCGAGGTTCTTCCCTTGATGTTTTTACAAATAATTTAAAAATGTTTCAAAAACATTACATGTGCGTTACAATATAAATGTAATCAATTAATAAAGTAACTTAAAAAATCTGTTGAGGGGGTTACGATTATGAAAAGCGCACAACAAAAAGTATTGACGGGGACAGTTCTATTGATGTCAGCATTCTTACTAGGAGGCTGCGCATCAACTAGCACAACCTCAACATCTAGTCACAAGCCGACTTCTGCAAAGGTTGTTAAGAAGAGTAATAAGACTAGCGAAAAGAGTGCTAAACAAAATTCAGCAAATAAGAATGTTGCATTTGTTGCTACCCCAGCTACTAATAATTCAAGTTCTAACTCAACGGCGACAGCAGCTAGTTCATCCGTTAGTCGACAAGCAGCGACGACTGCAAGTTCTGCTGTTGCTAACCACCAAAAGAGTTCATCAACAGCAACGGCAAACCGTTCTGATGCGGATGTTTTGAACAGTTTTATCGCGGCTAGTGGTCTTCAACAACGTGAAGGAAATTACTACTTTGTTCAAAGCCAAGGTAATGGACAGTACCGGGTTGAAGTACGGAACACGGGAAAGAACCAAGACCAAAATGTTGCTAACTTGACTGGGCTATACAACTACAACGCCAATAATAATCAAGTTCAAAAGATGGACCCAATCACTGGTCAATTTAACTAATTGAATTAAATTTTTCCTAACTTAAAGGTAAAGGAGCGACTGATAAATTCGGTCGCTCCTTTTGTTATTAAAAATGTAAATTTAACATCGTCACAATACAGTAGGTTAAACCGCTGGCAATGACTGGACCAGCTGCGATTCCTTTGAAGAGTACAACACCCATAATGGTTCCGAATACGAGCGCCACGGTCACTTGTGGTGAGGACGAGAGTTGATTAACGCCCAACCGCGATAAAATCGCGACGGCAATTCCCATTGTAATTGCGATCCAACCTGCTGGTGTTCTAAAGACCCGCATTAAATCATGAAAAGTAATTTCACCCGTAGCAATTGGAATCAGAATTGCTACAGAAATGATTGTTACTCCCCAGTTAATCCCTTTACTTTGAATGACGGGGAGCCATTTTTGGGTAAAAGGGAGTGCTTTAATCAGCATGACAACCAAAGTCGCAATCACTAATGAACTATTCTTTCCCACCATTGCAATTATTAAAACGAGCGCGAGAAATAACCAAGTTTCCATATCAATCTCCTTAAATGTTTTTTACTATCATGCCATTTTCCCTTGTGTTTGTCATTAAAAAGAGTAAGATAGTAAATTATTAGGTACCTAATGATTAGGCGCCACAAAATATCGAAAGTAAAGGACAGTAAAATGGATGAAAAACACGTACTGTTCCACCAATTAATGAAAAACACCCGCGTGATTCACGAAATTGCCTTACGCAATCGTAAACACATTGGACATTTTCAAGGCGGTGGTCAGATCATTGCAGTTCTCGGTCAACACGGGAACCAATTTTATCAAAATGAGTTAGCCAAGCAGGTTCATGTCAGGCCGAGCTCGTTATCCCAAGTTTTGAGCCGTTTAGAGCAGGATCAGCTGATTACAAGAAAGCGCGATCCACAAGATCGACGCCAAATTGTTGTTAGCTTGAGTAAAAAAGGACAGGCAAAGAATCAAGAACTGGAAGCTGAACGTGAAGAGTTTGTCGATGCGCTACTCGACCGACTGAGCATTGATGATTGTAAAGAGTTAATTCGGATTGGCAGCCTTATGGTGTCAGGACTTCAGGATAAATATCAAAAGGATGGTGGAGAGTAAATGATTAAAATTGCTAAACGAAATTTAGAATGGTTACCAACCATGTTGGCCGTCCTATTTCTTTTTTTTCAAGTGGCAGCTGATTTGTATTTGCCGACCATTACCTCGGATTTAATTGATAAAGGGGTTTTGCAACGCGATATTCATTACATTTGGAATGAAGGCGGCAAGATGCTTTTGGTAGCTGCAATTGGGCTAGTTGCTGCTGGTTTGAACGTTTACTTTGCCTCAACGCAATCAATGAAGGTAGGGCAAAAGCTTCGGGAGCAGGTTTACCGGACGGTCTTAAAGTTTTCTAGTCAAGAAATGAGCAAGTTTGGTGATTCCTCACTCATTACCCGTTCAACTAACGACATTGTTCAAATTCAAAATGTAATGGTGCAAGTTTTACGGATGATGCTTCAATCACCGATTATGTTAGTCGCTGCTTGTGTCCTGGCATATTATCGGGAACCCCGTTTAACTAAGATTTTCTTAATTTCCTTACCAGTGTTGGCAATTGTTGTAATTGCCATCATGTACTTTGCCATCCTGCTATTTAAAAGCATTCAACAAAAAACTGACCGGATTAACCTTATTTTCCGGGAAGGCTTGACTGGCGTGCGGGTGATTCGGGCTTTTAACCAGGAAGCGCGTGAGCAAAATCGTTTTAAAGCTGCGAATGAGGATTATACCAAGACGGGAATTAAGGCTTACACACTAGTATCATTTCTCTTTCCGATCATGACGCTAGTGCTAAGCCTAACTAATATTGGGATTATTTGGCTAGGTGCTCATTTGATTGGTCAAATGAGTATGCAAGTTGGTAATCTGATTGCTTTTATGACTTATTCAACTCAAATCTTGATTAGCTTTATGATGCTTTCAATGGTCTTCGTATTTGTACCACGGGCCTCGGCATCTGCTAAGCGGGTTAATGAGGTGTTAGAACAACCACTTGTTATTGCCGACCCAGTTAAACCACAGACGTTTAGTGGTACGCCAACAGCTTCCTTAGCTTTTGATCATGTTGATTTTCGCTATACCGGAGCAGAACAATTGGCACTGTCTGATTTGAATTTTAATATTAAGGCCGGGCAGACGTTGGCCATTATCGGCGGAACTGGTTCAGGGAAGTCATCATTAGTCAATTTAATTCCTCGTTTGTTTGATATTGAAAGCGGACAAATTAAAGTGGATGGTTATCCAGTGAATAAGCTTTCGCAACATGACTTACATAAGTTAATCTCAATTACGCAACAAAAAGCCGTCCTCTTTACTGGAACGATTCGTTCCAACATGCAATTTGGGTTGCCAAACGCAACTGATGAACAAATTTGGCATGCGCTGGATATTGCTCAAGCAACTGATTTTGTTAAAGAAGCGGGTGGCTTGGATGCTGCGGTCGAACAAAACGGGGGGAATTTCTCCGGTGGGCAGCGGCAACGGCTCGCAATTGCCCGGACAATTATTAAACCAGCCTCAGTTTACATCTTTGATGATTCATTCTCCGCGCTTGATTTTAAGACGGATGCTCAGTTAAGAATGGCTCTCCATCAGGATGCGGAATTACAGAAGGCCGTGACCGTGATTGTTGCACAACGGATTTCGACGGTGGCCGATGCTGACTTAATTCTGGTTCTAGATGACGGTAAGGTGGTTGGTCAAGGAACTCACCAACAATTAGTTGCCGAAAATAAAACTTACCAGCAAATTCTGAATTCACAAATTCAAAAGGAGGCGCATCACCATGCATAATGGACCACAACGAGGTAAGCCGGCCAAGGCCACACATTTTTGGCCAACGACCAAACGTTTAATTTCATATTTAGGTCCGTGGAAATGGGGGGTTATTGTTTCGGTCATCATGGCCATCATTTCTGTAATTCTATCGATCATGGCACCAAAGATCTTGGGTGAAGCGACAACCACGATTTATGATGGGGTGGTCCGTGGTTACCAAGAAATGAAGGCGGGAATGAAGCTTCATTCGCTCCCTATTGATTATTCCAAGATTATGCGGATTGCGATTGTCGTTGTCTTGTTGTACGTTTTTTCAGGCCTATTCAGCTTTGTTCAACAAGTGATGATGACGCGGATCTCTCAACGGGTTGTTTATAATCTTCGTCAAGATTTGAAAGCCAAAATGGCGCGGGTGCCAATTAAATATTACGATACCCATTCTAATGGGGATATTATGAGTCGAATGGTGAATGATATGGATCTGTCTCTTATACACATCTGACGCTGCCGACGATTGCTCTATTG
>CAMXWI010000106.1 GCA_947252915.1 uncultured Lactobacillus sp. | reverse complement strand
CTTAAAGGGAGCTTCTTCTTATGATGAATTGGAGAAACTATTAAATGAGTCTCCAATTCATCATAAGAAGAAGCTCCCTTTAAGTGGGGCTTTTTCATATCATCAATAACTTCATCAATTGATGACATTGTTTCGGCATTTAGGATTCCCCAATACTTAGGGAGCCCATCGTTAGCAACTGATGATAACATCATTCGGATAAAACTTGAAATGGATAAACCGTGTGCAGCTAATTCCTTGCTTGCACGCTCTTTAACATCAACTGGGACCCTACTATCTACTCTTGAATCCATGCTTATCACCTCACCTGTATTGTATGACATATAACACACAAATTCAAATAAAAAACTTGGTATGTTGCTATATTAGTATACCAGGCCTCACTTTTTTGAAGCCCGGTACCAAATTAAATTGACGATGAATTAGTCTCCCAATATGATCACTATTTAATTGGTACCGGGTCTAATTATTTTTTGACCAGGTACCTAGAAATCCAGTATAATAAAAAGTTAGGTCAAAATAGTAACTAAATACTGATATGACTTGACTTTGAGTAGAAAAAAAGAGGTCATAATTGACCTTATCCCATCCATAAATCACCACAATTAAAGAAAGAATATCAATATGACCCTAACTAGTGATTCTATTCGTTCTTTGTTAGAAATTAAAGACCCAAATATTAAAATTGACGATATTTTTGATTCCTTTATTCATCACACTAAAGTTCGCATCATCAAAGCATGTTTAATCATCCATCAACGGCGTTGCCCTTTATGTGGCTTTGAAGATTTAGTACACAATGGTCATTACACATCAACCATTACTTATACCAGTGATAATGCCAGTCATCCAATCTTAATTAGGCTAGCCAAGCAACGTTTGAAGTGTAAAAACTGTGGTCACACCATCATGGCTAAAACTCCACTAGTTAATAAATACTGCAATATTTCTAACCGCACGAAAGCTAAAATTATTATGAACTTACAAGATGATCGAACTCAGAAATGTATTGCGGTTGATAATAACGTTTCACCATCGACCGTTGGTCGACTAATTAATGACCATCGCGAACTATATCCAGTTTTTCCCGATCAATTACCTAAACATTTAGCCTTTGATGAATTTCGTGGGGTTCATCATCAGATACACTTTATTTGTATTGATGGTGGTAATACGCACCGTATTATTAAAATACTACCGAACCGTTTCAAATCCTCAATTATTAAATATTTTGAATGCGTTGATCTATCAGCTCGCGAAAATGTTGAAACAATTACGATGGATCTAAACAGTTATTATCAAGATATCGTCTATCAACTCGTTCCTAATGCCAAAATAGTCATCGATCGGTTTCATATCATTGCTATGATGACCCGCGCCTTCAATCAATACCGCAGTCAGTTGATGAAACATTACAAGTATCAATCATATGAGTATAAGCTCCTCAAGTTTTCTTGGCGTTTATATCTTAAAAATGACCAGCAGCTTTCTGATGCAAAAGAATATTATGATCGACATATTCATCAAAAAGTAACAGCTGGAGAGCGAATTGGCTTAGGACTGGCATTAGATTCAAAACTAAATAACGACTACGTCGTTATGCATGATGTTATGAATTACTTAGCGCAGCTAAATAAGGATCGCTTAGCTGAAGCCCTCTTTAGTTACCATTATGATCAACTTAGTAAGCCAATGGCTACGGTCATTAAAACCTTACATAAACACCTCGAAATTGTGTTAAACGCAGCAGAAAATGAGCAGTCTAATGGTCCACTAGAAGGTACTAACCGTATGATTAAGCAAGTTCAACGCACCGCCTTCGGTCTGAGCAACTTCAATCACTTACTAGCAAGAATTAATCTACGAATGATGAGAACAAAAAAGCAGTACCAAGTTTAAAAACTTGATACTGTTCTATTAGCTTGCATCAACAGAATTTGACACAGAGCCTACAAAAACAGTACCGACAGATGAAAAAACATCTATCAGTACTGAATATCATAGAGCCTACTTCTTGACGAAGAGACACAAAAAGCAACAAACTACCGAAATGGTAATTCATGAATTTCCTGTAACAATTCACTCGTTAAAGATTTAGTTTTCTTCGTTTTGCCAATCCAAATAGAGCTAGCAAGGCAGAAATTACACCTAACAGAACAGTACCCTGTTCATTTGTGTTCCCTGTTTGGGGTAGAGTTTGTTTTGTTACGTTATTATTTTCAGCCAGCGTATTAGTAGCCTTTGTTGGCGCGTTAACCGCTGACTCGGTAATATCTGGTACTTCTTTCCAAGAATACTTGGTCACATCAGGTAAATCAGGAAGATTACTGATTCCCTTGGAAGAATCCGGCGTTTTGCCAACTTCTGTATTAATTGGTTTGCCAACTGGATTTTGTCTATCGGCATCAGTAACTTGATGAATTGCAACCCCCGTAAATCCAGAAACCAGGATATCATTGTTATTAGTTAATCCAGTGTGGTTTACAGTAGTGTTAGCTGGCAAAAATGATACTCTTAACTTTGCAACCCCTTTTGGGACAACAAATTTAAACGTTTGCTTACCAGTATTACTTTCCGTCGTAAAGGTTGCTAATGGATTGGGCGTAGCATAGGCGTTATATAAGCTCTGGTTTTGTGGGTCATCCGCATCGTAAATAACCATCTTTAATTGATCTTGTCCATTAACATTCCCGTTACTTACCCAAGTTGGAGTAATCTCCAATTTTTCACCAGATTTTACAGCAATATCTTTGTGAATCCCTAAATTCCAAGCCGAACCAAAAGCTATCCGAATAGGGATATAAAAAGTTTTGCCATTAGGATAAGTAATTTTATCCATGACTAGGTACACTCTGAATTTTTGCCCCCTGAATGGGTGGAAATACTTAGCTCCCGCTTCTCCTTTTTGGGCAGGAACATGTAAGAATGGATATTTATCATTACCCTGGGGCTTAAACCACCCACCTACATACTCATATTTGGTCCCCTTAGGTAGCTCATTTTTATTACCAATGGAATCAAGAGCAGCAGTAAGATTCCCGCTGGTTGGTTCACCATACTTACCTAACCAGATAATATTATCTTTATTGTCGGGGTTAATAATCCCAGAAGTACCAGTTCCATCATTAATGGCTTCGCCAGTCTTACTAATTCCTACCTTACCATCAATCGTGTACCCAAACTGGTCATTGTTGGTTGGTAATTTGACATTATAACCATCGCCACCTTGTTGTTGAATTGGATCATAAATAATGGCGCCTGGTTTTTGATCTTCCCCTTTATTGAAGTCATTTTCATTGCCCCCGTTTAACGGCTTATCATGCCGAGGGGACGTCCAATTAATATTATCAGGTAAGATACTTAAATCTGCATTCTTACCAAGTTCCTTAGTTGTCGATTGATGATCAGCTGAAGCTGCGACTTGTTCATCAATATTAGTTGCCGCATGAACTGTGACCGGGTTGGCCAGCCCCCCCTGCCATAAAGAAAAAGCCGGTCGCAATGGTGACTGAGGCAACGCCAACAGTCAACCGGCACAGTGCCCATTTAGTATACCGTTGTGACATTCGCTTCTGAATTAATTCAAGATTATTTTTGCTAACCATAATTTTTACTCCTTTAAATTTATCTTGTATTAAACAGTATACCATATTTCTTGCTTCAAGGGGGAAGAGCGCAGATTAAATTTATTTTCCCACTTGATGTTTTTTCAAATACTCTGCCACTTTTAACATGACTTCTTCTGAATCGGGAGAGTTAGTAACATCTAAAACCATTTGACCGGCTTCAATTCCCTCAAAGTGAAGAGTTATTCCATTCAGGATTAAAAATACTTTGGCAGCTTCAAATGCTGTCCGTTTATTGCCATCAGCAAAGAGATGCTTCTTAGTAATCTTTTGCAGATAGTAGGCCGCTTTTAACCAGACGGTTGGGTAAGCCTCACGTCCAAAGAAAACTTGCTTGGGCGTTTCAACAACACTATTTAATCTGCTAACATCCAACACACCAATTGTGCCTTCACCAGCATGACGAATGATTCGCCGGTTAATTTCAATTAGCTCTTCCTCAGTTAAATATTCCATGTTTACTTATCCTTTAGGAAGTCCAATAC
>CAMXWI010000105.1 GCA_947252915.1 uncultured Lactobacillus sp. | reverse complement strand
CTTCGGACTAGAAAAGAGACTCATCACACCAGGGTCATCCATCGGAATAGTTTGCGGATTGATTCCGGATAAATCTTGCAAAGCACGAATCATTGTCGGGTCATCGTGGCCCAGAATATCCATTTTTAGAATATTGTCGTGAATCGAATGGAAATCAAAGTGGGTAGTTTCCCAAGCCGCATTTTGATCATCCGCCGGATACTGGACTGGAGTAAAATCATAAATATCCATATCATCTGGAATAATAATGATCCCGGCTGGGTGCTGACCAGTCGTTCGCTTCACACCAGTAGCCCCTTTAGCAAGTCGGTCTTCTTCAGCACCTCGAAATTCCTGGTCAGTATCTCGTTCGTAAGCTTTGACGTATCCATACGCCGTCTTATCGGCGACGGTACCTATTGTTCCGGCACGGAACACATTTTTCTCACCGAATAAAACCTTCATGTAATTATGGGCGATTGGTTGATAGTCACCTGAGAAGTTCAAATCAATATCAGGAACCTTATTTCCCTTGAACCCTAAGAAGGTTTGGAAAGGAATATCATGACCATCTTTGATCATTAACGTCCCGCACTTGGGACACTTCTTATCCGGCAAATCATAACCAGAACTGTACTCACCTTTGGTATAGAAGTGATTATATTGGCAATGTGGGCAACGGTAATGCGGAGGCAGAGGATTAACTTCAGTGATCCCTGAAAGAGTTGCCACCACACTGGAACCAACTGATCCCCGGGAACCAACTAAGTACCCATCCTTATTGGACTTGGCTACTAATCGTTGGGCAATTAGATAAATTACCGAGAACCCATTTTTGACAATACTATCAAGTTCCAATTTTACTCGATCGTAAACTAACTTAGGTAACGGATCGCCATACCACTTTTTAGCGGTAGCCCATGTCCGATCTTGGATTTCCTGTTCAGCCCCCTTCATGTGCGGAGTATACAGCTTATCCTCAACTGGGCTGATTTCTTGGTCGACTTCATCCGCAATTTTGTGCGTATTTTCAACCACAATTTGGTGGGCCAAGTCGGACCCCAGAAAATCAAATTCTTGTAACATTTCGTCTGTTGTTCTGAAATGTACATCCGGTCGTTTAGTTTTATTTAACGGATTGGCACCACCTTGCGAGTTAATCAAAATCTTGCGGTAAATTGCGTCCTCTGGATTAAGGTAATGGGCATCACCAGTCGCCACAACCGTTTTCCCTAATTCACCACCAAGCTTGATCATATTTTTTATGATTGATTCTAGATGCTGTTCACTTGAAATTACTTTTTGTTCTAATAATGGTGCATAATTTGGTTTCGGCTGAACTTCAAGATAGTCATAAAAAGCTGCTTTCTGCTTTGCTTCTGCGTATCCCTTCTGCATCATTGCTGTAAAAACTTCCCCATTCGAACAAGCAGACCCGATTAACAGGCCCTCGCGATACCGTGCCAATACACTTCGGGGAATCCGAGGAACCCGATAATAGTATTTAACGTTTGCTAACGAAACCAGTTTATACATATTTTTTAAACCAGCTTGGTTTTTAGCTAATAACGTCACATGGAATGGTCGCGCATGCCGATAAGCGCCATTGTCAGTCATATGTTTATTTAAATCGTCAACGTAAACCACTTGATACCGTTTTTCTGCATCTTTTAAAAAGATATGTAGCAAGTGTCCAGTAGCTTCAGCATCATAGTTTGCCCGGTGGTGATGTTCCAGTGATACTTTAAATTTCTTGCTTAACGTATTCAACCGATAACCACGTAAATCAGGATAAAGAAATCTGGCTAGTGGCAAGGTATCAATTACTGGCTGCGTAATTTCTGGAAGATGGTGGCGTCGATAACCGGTATTCATGAAGCCCATATCAAAGGAAACATTATGTCCGGCAATAATACTACCTGCACAGAAATCTTGGAACATCTTAAAGACTTCTTCTTCTGATTTTGATCCCTGAACCATATCATCAGTGATGCTGGTCAATTCAGTGGTCTGTTCGGATAACGGAAATCCGGGATCGATAAACTCATCGAAACGGTCTAACACTTTACCATCTTTCATTTTGGTTGCCGATAATTCAATAACTTTATCATAAATGGCAGATAATCCCGTTGTTTCAACGTCGAAAATAACGTAAGTACTATTTAGTAAATGCTCATGATTTTCGTTATAGACTAATGGAATGCCATCATCAACGACATTCGCCTCCAGCCCATAAATCATTTTAATATTATATTTCTGATGTTTACCGTCATAGGCAGCTTTATAGGCCTCCGGGAACCCTTGTACACCTGCATGATCAGTAATCGCAATTGCTGGTTGGCCCCATTTGATGGCCTGTTTAACATAGTCACTAATGGAATTGGTTGCATCCATTGTCGACATATTAGTGTGTAAATGTAATTCAATCCGCTTCTCATTTTCAGGAGCATTGTCTTGACGAACGGGGTGCGATACCACATTAATATCATACGCATTCATGGTCAGGTCCCGCATAAAGCTATCTTCCTGGACTGAACCACGAACTTTTACCCATTGACCTTCACTAATTGCTCCAAATTGTGCTTCATCTTTTTTATCGCGGGAAAACTTCTTAACAGCAAATGAAGAGGTATAATCCGTAATTTCTAAGATCATCAACTGACGGCCAGAGCGCAATTCCTTAACCTCTTTGGAGAAGACGTAACCTTCGACAATCACGTTTCGTTCCTCTTCGGTAATTTCGACCATTTGGGTGACATCAGCCTGTGGATTAATCTCTTTACCAATCCGAGCTGGTCCATCTACTTTCAAACTACTTGCTTCCTGTTTTTGTCGGTTTGCCTGATCTGATTTGATTTTTGCCAGTGCCTTTTTAACCAATGCTGCATCTGCTGCCTGCTGTTTTTCTTTTAACTCTTTAACCGTTGCAGCTGAAGCTGTTTGATCAACCACTGCATGGATCCTAAACGGAGCAAAACCTGCCTGCTGATAGGCCTGTTCGATCTTACCAAGAAACTTGTTAGCAACAAAATCTTTAACTTGGTCATTTTCCAAGGCTAATTCAATTCTGCCATTATGCTCTTCAGGCATTGTTTGTTCCGCAATTTCAAAGCCCATTCCCCGGTCACCAACTTCTTGTTGAGCCAGAAAGCGCCAATAATCACCAATTAATTTGGCATCATTGGTTTTGTCAGCTGTTTGAATTACTAACTGAACCCGGGCATTAGCCAGGCTTTGAAAACTCATCTGCAAACTGTGTAATAATCCGCGGTAGGTATCTGCCGGAACAACATGAGGAAGTTGTAAATGAATTTCCCACACACGTGATTTTTGATGAACAATCACCGTTTTAACCTGTCCATCAGTTAATGAATCATCCTGGTAGTTAATTTGCTCAAGTAATTTCTGAAATTTTTCTTGTGCGTTTAAGGCCACTGAATTTCCTCCTCAAAATTAAAAAATGTGGTTAATTTTGATTATTCATCTTAACCACATTTAAAATCTACTTATTCGAATAATTACTCTTGGTGATCACCGTTTAATTGTTTTAACAGAATTTGAACCGTATTAGCGACTTCTGCGATCTTCACTTCAACCGTTTCGCCAGTCTTCCGGATCTTGATTTCAACAATTCCTTCACTCGCCTTTTTACCGACCGTAACCCGTAATGTAATTCCAATCAAGTCTGAGTCCGCAAATTTTACACCAGCTCGTTCTTTTCGATCATCTACTAAGACTTCGAGACCTGCCTTTTCAAGTTGTTCACTAATCTCATTAGCCATTTTCATTTGATCAGCTTTTTTAGCGTTGACTGGAATTACGTGAACATCAAACGGCGCAATACTGTCTGGCCATACCAAACCATACTCATCAGCATTTTGCTCAGCCACCGCTGAAAGCAAACGAGTAACTCCGATCCCATAACATCCCATAATCATATCAACAAGCCGACCATTTTGGTCTAAGACCTGTGCACCTAGTTTTTCTGAATAACCAGTTCCAAGTTTGAAAATATGACCAATCTCAATTCCGTTAGTAAATTTGATTGGGTTACCATCTGGAGCGATTTCCCCTTCTTGAACAGATCGGAAGTCGCCAAATTGATCAACTCGGAAATCACGGTCAATATTCGCATTAACATAG
>CAMXWI010000104.1 GCA_947252915.1 uncultured Lactobacillus sp. | reverse complement strand
GTTTTGCAGTAGCAACCGCATTTGAACTAACCATCGTTTCCACCCAGTAATTTCAGAATTTGGTGATAACCGTTCCCGCAGGAAGATAAAGCGGAAATCACCGACGTTCCTTCCGGGCGTCGTGGTGTACTTTTGCGGTTGTAAATCAATTACATTTTCTGCCATTAATTCTTGCACCACCTGCCGAAGGTACAGGTTAACACTACTATCGATCTTAAATCCAAGGTACAGTTGCAGGTTGACCACATTTCGCGTCCCCATCATATCAACCTTGTAGTAACTAGTATATGGTTCATCCGTTGTGTTAACCGTAATGAACCAGTATACTTGCGCCCGCTTCGGTGATTTATCCAAAATTGAATACAGCGTTTCGCGCTTCAGTAAGTGGTTCTTATTAATCCGGGCCATCATAATTAAATTGCTGACGTACAGCGGCATCGTAACGTCCGCGGAAAGAGTTTGTAATTGTTCTTTGTAATCTTCCAAATTCAGATACTTACTCTCGTCATTCATTTCGTCACGAACCTGACCGCCATAGTACCAACAAATCATCACGAGGAGAATCAGCGCCGTGATAATCACGGTGACAAAACCACCATGGACAAATTTCGCTAAACTGGACAACAAAAAGACCGTTTCAATCGTTGCAAACACCATTAAGAAAAGCATTGCCAAGATCTTTGACCCGTGATTAGCTAAATACTGATGCAACAACAGAGTGGTCATTAGCATCGTAATAGTAATTGCCAATCCATAAGCCGCTTCCATGTGGGCAGACGTTTGAAAATAGAATAAAATCCCAGAAGTAGTGAGGCACAGAAGCCAGTTAATGGGGCCAATATAGATTTGTCCCCGCGACAACGAAGGATGCCGAACCTTTAAACGAGGCAGTAATTTTAAACCAATTGCTTCCTCAACGAGGGTAAACGATCCAGTAATTAGTGCTTGTGACGCAATAATCGCCGCCAAGGTCGCAATCAATACCCCAAAAATTGTTACTGAACCTGGAAGCATTTGGTAAAACGGATTATAACCCGCCCCCTGCTGACCGAGTTCGTTTAAATGATTTAACAAGTACGCCCCTTGGCCTAAGTAATTCAAAACTAAAGATCCACAGACCAGCGGCCAAGTCAGGTAAATACTGTTCCGTCCGACATGTCCCATATCTGAATAGAGGGCTTCCGCACCAGTAGTGGCTAGAAAGACCGCCCCTAAAATTAAAATTCCGGCCCGGTTTGCTGGTGAAAAAAGCAAGCGGATCCCGTAGACTGGCGAAAGGGCTTTTAAAATGACAGGTTGTTTCACCAAGTTCAAACCACCAAAGAACGCTAAAAACAGGAACCAAAGGAGCATAATTGGACCAAACGTTTTGCCAATAGCACTAGTACCAAACCGTTGAATCATAAAAAGGATCAATAAAATCAAAAATGCAATGACAATAACCTCATTTTGGTCACTCACCAACACTGAAGAACCAAGCTTGATTCCTTTTAATCCCTCAATTGCAGTCGTGACCGTCACTGCCGGCGTCAACGTCCCGTCAGCAAGCAGCGCCGCGCCACCCAATAGCGCCGGGATGATCAACCAGCGAGCTTGGCGACGGACTAGCGCGTACAAAGCAAAGATGCCACCTTCACCATTATTATCAGCCCGCAACGCAATTAAGACATACTTAACCGTCGTCATCAGCATTAATGTCCAGAAGACCAGTGAAATACCGCCGATGATGTAGTCGGTCGTTAAAGATTTCGTACCACCAGCATCGTTAATCAATGCATTCATGACATACAGTGGTGAAGTGCCAATATCACCATAAACAATTCCTAAAGCGACTAATCCACTCGCCAGCAAATGTCGATTTTTAGCTTCCATATTGTCATCCCTTTTCTGAATCTAAAAACATAGCAAGGATCCCCATCCTTACTCTTAATTTGTAATTAATTATTTAACTGTCAGTGTGGCGGTATGCTGATCACCATCTTGATTGATTTCCACATCGTATTGCCCAGCATAAGTGAACTTAATCGTTGACTTTTTGGCGCGGTCATCAGTACTGATCTTACCATATTGTTGGTGATGTAAATGTCCCTTGATCACAACCGTCGTTGATTTGGGAACCGTAAACGCCACCTTCGCTTCACCGCTCTTTAACTGTGGTGTCTCAGGTGACCAGCTCACCTTCTTTGGCTCCGTGCTTTCTGCTGAATGATTGTGCTTGGACGCTTTAGTTTGCGATTTTGCTGAAGACTGATCATGGTGACTGACCTTAGCAACTTGATCAGCCGCAACCGTTTTTAAATGGTCAAAACCAGTTGGGTTTGCTGCTCAGTAAGCAATTCCAGAAATACTGATAAAGAAAACGAGCAACAATAGCCAGCTCAAGAAAATGGTAAACCTGCCTGCATTGCTATAGTTACCGGTTTTGCGGATCCGGTGAGCACGCTTAATTAATAGCAAAATAAACAACACAAAACAGACAATTGCAATTACATCTAAATACATTAACATTTTAAATTCCCCAAATTCGTAAACTCAATTAATACTAGTTTAACCGCCTTTGAGAATTTTTTCCATCAAAAAAACTCATTCCATTAAGAATGAGTTTTAAAGGCTTATTTATCATCCGCTGTAGATGGATCCTTTTTAGGGGATGGCGAACTTGGTTTTTGAATCTGCACGACCCGGAACTCACTGACGTACTCATTTTGCACCTCAGTCGGCGTAAATGAAAAGTCGCCAAGCCTGATTGGCCGATCTAACTTCATTGGATACTCTTCTTCTAAGAAGTATCCCGTCAAAGTGGCCACGTCCTTGTCTTCAAATTGGGGAATATCAACATTAAAGTAACGTTCAAAGTCGGACAACGGTGTCTTACCAGAAACCTTAAAGACCCGATTACCTTTCTTATCAGTTCCTTGCTTTTCAATCATATCAGCTGAAACATGATCAATTTCTTCCCGGACATTACCAAACATTTCTTCATAGATATCCTTGTCAGTCACAATTCCCGAAGTACCACCATATTCATCTTGAACAACGGCAATTGGGGCTTCTTTACGCATCATCTTCCGGAGAACATCCGTCAATGATTCCCCTTCGTAAACGACCGGAATCTTCCGAATGATTTCGCGAATGGATGATTTAGGATTGATCTGATTTTGGCGCATGATGTCATAGCTAAAGATGTAACCAATAATGTGATCCTTATCGTTATTTTGGACCACTGGATAACGAGTAAACCGCTTCGTAAAGTAAAGGTGCGCCGCCTCAGCAATCGTGGCGTTACGATCAATCACTTCCAACTGCGTCCGGTCAATCATGATGTCCGCCGCGGTCTTATCATTCATTTCAAAGGCCCGTTGCATGAAAGTAATGTCTTCCTTTTCCATTTCACCGGCTTTTTGCGATTGTTGTGAAAGCGATAAAATTTCGTTTTGCGAATAAGTATCTTCTTCCGGATGAGTACTAAAGCCGAGGGCCTTAGTAATCGATCCGGCGACGACAGCAAATAACCAAACAAATGGATAGAAGATCCAGTGGAAGAATTGAATGGGATGCACAATCGCCAATAAAATTGGGACCGGCCGGTCAATCGCCATATTCTTTGGTACCAAGTCGGTAAAGACCGCATGGAAGAAGGTGAAGATTAAAACCCCGATCACCGGTGCTAGTGGTTTTAACACATCTGCCGGAATAAAGTTCATCTTGAGCAGTAAGTCCGTAATAAACTCATCACCAATCCACCCTAAGACCAGTGACGTCATGGTAACCCCAACCTGAGCGGTTGAAAGATACTCTGACATGTTGCCGACCATATGCTCGGCCTTTTTTACCACTTTCGTTTGCTTTAATTCCTGGAGCTCACTTGGCCGCACCTTAACAACCGAATATTCAAGTAAGGTAAACAAGGCTGCCAACAGTAAAATAACAACGATAATTAACAAACGTATCCAATAGGATTCCATATATTAATATTCACACCTTTACGTAATTAATCTGCTTCTAATTATACCAAACTTTTCAATCAACGGTTCGTTCAGCAACAAACTGAAGAAATTTCTCCACAACCGGCGTTAACTGGATATTTTTTCGCCACGCTAACAGGTGTCCCGTCGTCCGTTCTGTACTAAATGGCACAAAGGTCAAACGGTCGTCATG
>CAMXWI010000103.1 GCA_947252915.1 uncultured Lactobacillus sp. | reverse complement strand
ACACAATAGAGCAATCGTCGGCAGCGTCAGATGTGTATAAGAGACAGGCCTATGACTTCCTTGATGGTTACAAACTATTGATTAACTTTGTTAATAATGATCTATCTGCTTTCTATATGAATGTTGCCAAGGATGTTTTGTACATTCAACCAGCTGATTCATTAGAACGGCGGTCTATGCAAACGGTCTTCTATCAAATTTTAGTTGGTTTGGTTAAATTGCTAACGCCAATTTTGCCACACACCACCGAAGAAGTTTGGGGTTACATGAATGAACCGGAAGAATTTGTTCAACTAACTGAAATTCCAGAAGCACGTCACTTTACTAATGAAGAACAATTGTTAGAACAGTGGAATCAATTTATGGAATTACGTTCACACGTTCTCAAGGTGCTTGAAGATGCGCGGAATGATAAATTGATTGGACGTTCATTGGAAGCACGGGCAGACCTTTATGTCAAGCCAAGTCAAAAGGCAGTTTTAGACGCGTTAAACTATGATGTAGCTTTGCTATTAGGGGTTTCTGATCTGGAAATTCATGCTGTAGATGAAGCGCCGTCAGAAGCTGAACACTTTAATGATGGGGCCGCTGTTCGTGTTCAAAAAGCAGCTGGTGAAGTTTGTGCTCGGTGTCGGATGACAAAAGAGGATGTGGGTAGTGATCCAGCATATCCACAATTATGCGCTCGCTGTGCACGTATTGTACGTGAGCATTTTCCCGAAACTGTAACTGAAGGCTTAGAAAAATAAGAAAAGATCAAGCTGCGGTTTGGTTCATGACAAGCTAAAGGCAGTGGTGTAGAATGAATCATAGCAATTCGCTATGATTCATTTTTTATTTGGAGGAATTCCGTTAATGATTATTGGAACGGTAAAAAGTTACGAACCAACCAAGGGCTGGGGTTTTATTAACTCACCTCATGATGGTGAAATTTTTATGCATACTAAAGGAATTGAAAAAAGTTCGCGTCATCTCATTCAGGTGGGTACGAAAGTTGGCTTTGTAATTATCCCGAGCGTGAAGGGATTTCAAGCCGCGCACGTTAAAGTGGTTTAAAGGCAGGTTAAAGGGATGAATTTTCGAGAACGAGTTAAATCATCACAAACAATTTATGATGGTCATATTTTACGTTTAGAAAAACAACAAGTAACCACCCCACGAGGGCAAGCAGCAAGTCGCGAAATTATTCGTCATGCCGCTGCCATTGCACTGTTGATCATTACTCCAGAGCAGGAAATGATTTTAGTAAAGCAATGGCGTGCACCTGTGCAAAAGGTGACGTTAGAAATTCCGGCCGGAAAGGTGGATGAACGGGACCATGATGATCTATTTCATGCTGCACGCCGAGAAATGAATGAAGAAACTCGTTTGCAGGCGGCTAATTTAACCAAGGTTGCCACTACGTATAGTTCACCTGGATTTACGGATGAACAAATTACGTTATTTTTGGCAACTGGGATTAGCTCAGTTAACGATCAATTACCGCAGGAACAAGATGAAACTCTGCAGATTTTAAGAGTTAGTCGTGACCAAGCACGTCAAATGGTTGAAAATGGTGAAATTGATGATCAGAAAACCGTAATGGCAATTTATTATTGGCTGAGTCAGGAGGATGGTTAATGACTGAGGAATATCAAATGACGAGGCGGGAATACCGTGAACAGCAGGAACATCGCCTACAACAACCGCTGCAACATTCAGATAGTCAAGACCAAGCTAATTTAGATGATCGACCATTAATTCATAAGGATTCGACAAAACAAGAATCACCTTACTTAAGCCGCGAAGAGAGTTTGGCGGCGCAACAAGCCACCATCACTGAGGAAAAAACCAATCGGTTGCGAAAAAAATTGAATCACATCATGATTGGATTAGTAATCGCAATCATCTTGGTGTATTTAGTATTATTTTTTGTGGGATAGGAGAAATAAAATGAAATTTGGAATTATTTGTGCGATGCCAGAGGAATTAAAAGAGTTGTTAAGCCATCTAGAAAACGAGAAAATTAATGAAATTGGTGGTAAGAAATACTTTGAAGGAACGATCAGCGATCAATCAGTTGTGCTGGTTGAATCAGGAATTGGCAAGGTAGAGGCAGGAATTACGACAGAACATTTAATTACTGATTTTGGTGCCGATGTTGTCATTAATTCTGGGTCGGCTGGTGGAATTGGTGAGCACCAGCATGTTGGTGATATTGTGATTTCAACTGAAACGGCATATCATGACGCAGATGCCCGGGCTTTTGATTATGTTTATGGTCAGTTACCAGGTAAACCGGCTCGCTTTGCCGCTTCCCAAAAGTGGGGGGATGCACTGGCAAAGGCTGGTGAAAAGACCGGCTTAAAGATTGAAAAGGGATTAATCGTTTCTGGAGACCAGTTCGTTGCTAGCAAGGACGCTATTGCGAAAATTAAACATTATTTCCCAGATGCTTTGTCAGCTGAGATGGAAGGCGCAGCAGTTGGTCAAGTTGCCAGTGATCATGGTGTCCCTTACGTAGTAGTTCGGGCCATGTCCGATACTGGTGACGAAGATGCGGGAGTTAGTTTTGATGAATTTATTATTCAAGCTGGTCAGCGATCCGCAAAGATGCTATTAGAATTATTTGATGAATTAAAGAAGGCAGCATAATGGAATTTCAAAGAACAGTCCAATTAGCTGGTGACTCAGATGCCTATCAAATAAGCGATCGTATTAGGGAGTATACGTTAATTGATCTAGGTTTTGAGCGAACCAAGCGGGAAAATTATCGTTATTTAGGTTCTCTTGATCGGCAATCACCTTTTAAACCATTTGCGCGATTACAGATCACGGTCAACGATGATTTAACTGGGTTTAAGATGTCAACGGTAAGTACGAACGGACTCAGTAACGTTAATATTTTTACGCAAGCTCGAAAGGATGAATTCGTTACTCAACTCCATTTTATTTTAAATGAAATGGTTGAGCGCGGTATCTTTGACAAAAAGTAAGTAAAACCAGTGACCATCAATGGAACGTTTGTTATAATAAAAAATACTGGACATGCGACCTTCAATCGTAGATGGATCCAGAATCTATTTAGAAATGATGGTGATTTGCATGGCTGATAATAGTCATACACGAGTAGTTGTCGGAATGAGTGGTGGAGTTGACTCATCTGTTACTGCACTGCTATTGAAGCGGCAAGGATACGACGTCGTGGGTGTTTTCATGAAAAATTGGGATGACACTGATGAAAATGGCGTTTGTACCGCGACCGAGGATTATAAGGATGTTGCCAAGGTGGCAACCCAAATTGGGATCCCATATTACTCGGTTAATTTTGAAAAGGAATACTGGGATCGCGTTTTTAAGTACTTTATTGCTGAATATAAAAAGGGGCGGACACCAAACCCGGACGTTATTTGCAATAAGGAAATAAAATTTAAGGCTTTTATTGAATATGCCAACCAGTTAGGGGCTGATTACGTCGCAACTGGTCATTACGCAGACTTAAAGCGTGATGCGGATGGCAATATGCATCTGATGCGAGCTAAGGATCAACATAAGGATCAAACCTACTTTTTAAGTCAGTTAGATCATGAACAATTGGATCATGTGATGTTTCCATTAGCAAATTACACTAAGCCGGAGATTCGTCAAATTGCGAAGGAAGCTGGTTTAGCAGTTGCGGATAAGAAAGACTCGGTAGGGATTTGCTTTATTGGTGAGGATGGTCATTTTCGTGAATTCCTTAGTCAATATCTTCCTGCACAACCTGGTAAGATGGAAACCATTGATGGAAAGGTTGTTGGCGAACATGCAGGTTTAATGTATTATACGATTGGTCAGCGACGTGGATTAGGTCTTGGTGGTAATAAAGAGAGCAATGAGCCATGGTTCGTAATTGGTAAGGATATTAAGCGCAATGTCCTTATTGTTGGTCAAGGTTATAGTAATCCGCACCTGTACGCCACTCACCTTGAAGCGAGCGATATTCACTGGGTCGACGATGTGGTAAGTCGCTATGGTCACCATTTCCACTGTACTGCTAAGTTCCGCTATCGTCAGGTTGACGAAGGAGTTACCGTTGATATAAGTGATGATGAAACTAAGGTGACGGTGACGTTTGATGATCCGGCACGTGCAATTACTCCAGGTCAAGCAGTGGTCTTTTATGATGGTCAGGAATGTCTAGGAAGTGCGATCATTGATCGGGCATTCAGTCATGAACGGCAATTGCAGTATATTTAATAATTGGGAGACTGGATTTATGGCTGGTCTCTTTTTTACTAAATAAATTAG
>CAMXWI010000102.1 GCA_947252915.1 uncultured Lactobacillus sp. | reverse complement strand
ACTAGTTTCTTCGACATCATGAACACGTAAGACACGACCGCCGCGTAAATACATTGCCGTTTCTGCAATTAATGTTACGTCTAGGCGGTCTTCTTTGGCTAAATTAAATAATTTTTGCCCAAAGCCCTTTCGTGAAATTGCAACCATAATTGGCCGATGCAGGTAATTAAGCTGGTTAATATTACGCATCATCGCATAATCCTGGTATCCATCCGCAATTTTGGCATAACCGATGCCCTGATCAAGAACCACTCGTTCAAGATTAATACCCGCAGCAGCGATCGTTCCCAAATTATGTTCAAAGAACTTTTGAATTGCGACTGTTAAATTATCGTAATCGTGGGTCCGGCTGCTATGCATCGTAACCATCCCCACTGCACTTTTAGCCATTAAAGCTAGTTTTTGATTTGTATCAAATGCTTGAACATCATTAATAATATCAACGCCTGCTTTTATTGCCGCTTCCATAACCGGTAATTTATATGTATCAACAGCAATTGCTATTTGCGGATAATCATGCTTGAGGATATCAATAGCGGGCATGATCCGATGAATTTCTTCTTGCGGGTCAACTTCAGTAAAGCCACCTGGTTTAGTAGTTTGCCCGCCTACTTCGATTACATTTGCTCCTGCCTTGACCATTTTATCGATTTGGCGAGTAATTTCAGCAATTGATTGATATTTTCCGCCATCATAAAATGAGTCCGGCGTCACATTAAGGATTCCATAAATAACCGGCTGCTCATTAAGCTTAAATGTAAAGCGTCCGGCCCGCCACAAGATTTGATGGTGTTCCTGAATTTGTTTAAGAGAAGCAAGCAGCTCTCGGTCATTATTCCAACGTTCTTGAACATGAATCATCAACGCTTTAAGTGATTGCAATGGAAATAAAAATTCAACACGGCTGCCAATACAGACTACTGGCACATCAAAATGACAAACGAACTGTTCAACCATCGCCGCAGTTTCAACTTTCTCACATTCCCAAGTTAATAATAACTGTTGATGCCGATTGATTTGATCAGCCAAAATAGCAGTTTCTAACTTAGAAGTATTGTTGGTAATTGTTTTTTCAGTAATTTTCATTTTACTTCTCCCAACTGATCTAATAAATTTTTCACAGCGCGTGCACGATGAAGATATGAAATACGTTTAGGACGACTCATTTCGGCAAGAGTCTGATCTTCGCCATCCGGTATTAGAATTCGATCAAACCCGGTTGAATTAGTTCCGCGTTCTTCAGATGCAATTACTCCAGTTAATTCACCGCGAGCAATATTGCTGACGTGTCCATTAACTGCTAAAGCAATTGTCGTCTTCATCGTAAATTTACGTGATTTCCCATTAACTAATTGAATCAAATACCGATTGAGCTGGCCGTCGGGAACTTCAACCGCTAATTCACGTGCTGTTTGAACGCCATATTTTGTAGGAAACGCAGCTAGTTCTAGTCCAGAATCGTCAGCAATAACATTAGCTTCTGGTAATTGCTGGCTAATAAAGATTGCCTTTTTAGTCGCATTTTCTTGGTAGCTCGTCGTCGATTCTGATGGAAAATGCTGGTGCGGTAGTTTGTCCGTATAGATTTCGCCCCACTGGTGGTAAAACCGCAAAATTTTTTGGATTTCATCTGCCTTAAAAGTATTATGGGTTGCAATAACAAAATTATTTTTCATTTAGATTGGCCTCGATGTCTTTAATGGTATAAAAAGAGCCAGTAACAATGATTAGATCATCAGGATTCGCAAGCTCTCGTGCCTTTGCCAGTCCCTCATTTGGTGTTTTAGCAACTATTGCCTGTGGAAGAATTGCTGCCAATTCAGTAACCGGGAAGGCCCGAGATAGGTGATTAGGAGTGGTAATAATTAATCTATCTGTTAATCGTTGATAGGTTTTACACATCTCTACAATATTTTTATCAGCAAGAAATCCTAAGACCATAATGATTTTAGTGCCAGGGTAAGTTTGCAAGGTATGATAAAGCTGATGAGCAGCATCAGGATTATGAGCCCCATCAAGAACCACAGTTGGATGATGAGCAATCATCTGCATTCGTCCGGTAATAGAAATTTTCTTCATCATCGTTAATAATGGTTGCCATGAATTTATAAAGCCTTCCTGGATTAAATATTGAAATACGCTGATAACAGTCCCGAGATTCTGGCTTTGAAACGATCCAAGCAAGTTAAAGGGGACCCAATGTAATGTATCATTAAAGAAAATGGCTGCTTTTCCATCAATAATTTCCTGCTCTTTAGCAAGAGTCAGCTCCACATTTTGACTCTGAGCATAGTCATGAATAACATCAATTGCTTCTTCTTGCTGGCACGGTCCAAGAAAGACCTGGTGAGTACCCGTCTTGATAATGCCAGCTTTTGCATACGCAATGTTGGTGATTTTAGGTCCTAAAATGCGGGTATGATCGAGGGCAATATGAGTGATCACTGAAATTAATGGAGCGTTAATTATATTAGTTGCATCATCACGTCCGCCTAGTCCACACTCAATTACTGCCCAATCGACTTTTTGATCGGCAAAATATTGAATCATTATTAACGTCCACCATTCGAATACCGTGATATTAGCTGGTGTAATATCAGCCGGTAATCGACTAGCAATTTTTTGGTAGGTGTCTACAAATGATTGCCTACTTATTAACTTATCATTAATTTTAACCTGTTCACGATCATCAACAAGTGCTGGACTGCTAAAATACCCCACCTTATATCCTGCATATTGTAAGGTTTGTTCCAACATCATTCCGGTTGAGCCTTTTCCATTAGTACCCGCGATGTGAATAATCTTAAATTGACGATCTGGATTTCCCAAATTAGCAAGAATTGGTCTTAAAAATTTAATACGATCTTTTACACCAGCGAGCATTCGCCGATCAAAACCCGCAATAATTTGTTCATAAGTCAGCATGGTTATTCCTCGTTTGCATTAAAAATTCTCGTTTTAAGTCTTTATCTTCCTTAAACCGACCAGTAAATTTATCAGTATAGGTGTACTGCCCTGCTTTATTAACACCACGCATTTCCATACAAAGGTGACGTGCGCTAATTGTTACCGCAATTCCGGCAGGATCAAGGATACGCTGTAATTCTGCTACTAAGTCCGTTGTTACTCGCTCCTGCATTCCTGGCTTTTTAGTCACGAAATCAATTAACCGCGGAATTTTGCTTAAACCAATTACCCGGCCATCTTTAGGAACATATGCCACATTAGCGTAACCAAAAAACGGCAACAGGTGATGCTCACACATTGAATAAAACGGAATGTGCTGAACTAATACTATCTCCGGAACATCACTAACATGAAACACTTTATAATTAGCCATATCTTCAGGTTGACGTTTCAAAGATGAAAAAACTTCTTGATACATTTTAGCAACCCGTTGTGGCGTTTCTAACAATCCCTCACGGCTCGGATTCTCACCGATAGCAATTAATAAATCCCTAACAGCTTTTTCTATTTTTTGTTGGTCCATAAAAACACCTCTTGTCCATATATCTTTTTTAGCCAATTATGGTCTGAAGTTGCTTTCAATAAAGCAGTCAATCGTTGGTGATAAGGTTCATCCGAGGTTGAAATCTCAATCATTGGAACTAGTACAAAGCGCCTGTTCGCCATTTCCGAATGAGGAACTATTAAAGTCGGTGTTTTGATTTGCTGGTGATCAAAGTCAATGATATCTAAATCAATTGTCCGCGGCCCCCAGTGGATAAGCCGCTTACGGTGAAGGCTCTGTTCAATCCAATGCAAGTAATCAAGGAGCTGTTGGGCAGTTAAATCTGTTCTTAGTTTTACAGCAATATTATAAAAAGAGTCCTGCTTTACACCACCAACTGGTTCCGTTTCATAAACGGATGAAATCGCTAAAAGTTCAATTTGAGATGAACCTGCTAATAGTTGAACTGCTTTTTGCAAATTTGCTAACCGATCACCAATATTACTGCCAATACTTAAATATGCTTCATTCATGGTCGTTTGCTCCCTGCACCTCGATTTCAATGTTGTCAAAGATTCCGGCAATTGGCACACTATATTTACGAATACGTAACCGCACGTCGTCTAACATCGGATAAGTCCGTAAAATTTCATGAAGCAAGTTATTAGCCAGACTTTCAATTAAGTTATAGTTGTGATGAGCCACAAATTGCGCAATTGTGTCATAGACATCTGCATAGCTAACCGTTTCTTCTAAGTTATCAGTCCTTACTTTAGTTTCAATTGGGTAAGTCATTTCACAATCAACTTCTATTTTTTGACCGAGCTTTTTTT
>CAMXWI010000101.1 GCA_947252915.1 uncultured Lactobacillus sp. | reverse complement strand
GTATAATGAACGTAATGAATTAATTTAGATCAAACGATAAAAGAAATTATTACTGTTGGGAGAGTGGCAAATGATGAAGAAAAAAGGAATGCTTTTGTTCGGCGCGGGATTAATGGCTGGAATCTCAAGTTCATTTGGTTTCAGCCATTCACGACATAAAACTCCCGCAACGACCTCTCCCCTGTTTTACGCTGGTACATGGGAATACTTTAACGAAGAACGGAAGCGGTCGCATATCATCACCATTGCTCCGGATTTAAAGTTGGGGATTGATCATCAAGAGATACCCGCAACGGTTGAACAGGTGAGCAGTACGGAGCTAGTGTATCTTGATAAATTCGGGTATCATATTACCGTTAAGGCGAACGAACAAATGCCGATTCAAATTATTGATGAAGCGGATGAACAAGCCTACCGGATTAAACCAGTGGTTAGTAAAAAGGCATGAGTTGATTTGGCTCATGCTTTTTTGCTACTTAGATTGGTGGTTCAATGTTAAAATACAGGTATTAATCTAAATTTGGGGATGAAATCATGATTAAAAAACTTGCAGTTTACTGTGGTGCCCGTCCTGGTTGTAACCAAGAATATATTGATATGGCAGCCGCTTTTGGTGACGCCATGGCGAAAAACCACATCGACCTCGTGTATGGTGCTGGTCGGTTTGGTTTAATGGGTACCGTTGCAAACCACGTTTTGGATAACAACGGTCACGCCTATGGAGTCATTACTGAAGAACTCTATTCCCGTAACACCAGTTTATCCCGTCTCACTGATCTGAAAGTCACTGCCAACATGGACTTGCGAAAGGAAACGATGATGGACATGGCGGATGGGTTAGTGGCCCTCCCTGGTGGTTTAGGAACAGCCGAAGAAGTTATCCAAGCGGCTTCATGGACCGGAGTTGGTGATAATGCCAAACCCGTTGCCTTCTTCAATTACAACCACTTTTATGATCAAATGTACGAACAATTCGTCGTCATGAATCGAGAAGGATTTCTTGAAAAAGAATATCTAGACGCCGTTTGTTTTACCGATTCATTCGGCGAGATGCTGGACTTCATGAACCATTATCAAGCACCAACTTACCGCCAATATCACTAATTTAAGACATTCTGCATCGCTGTTAACTGCTGTTGAATCGCGTTAGCGGCGACTTTTATTTGTTCAGTTTCCAGCGGGTACAGGGGAAGTAATACATAGTTACCAACTCCCTGACGATTAAGTTGAACTGGATAACTTACATACCCACCAAACTGAGGCTGATTGACCGCTAGGGAAAACGTGGCGTTACTATTAGTGAAAATGGCTTGCAGAACCCGCAATGTCCAAGCTACCACGGCGTTCCAGTCGCTCCCTAACCCGCGGAGTGCATAGAAACCATTTAACTTAGCCTGAACCGTCAGTTCATGATCATCTAACTTTTTTCCATAGATTGGTCGATCAATTGTTTGTCCATTAACCCGAACCGTTGACCAGGCCGTCACCAAATTACCATCGTGTTGGCCATATACGTAACCTTCAATTGAGTGCACATTCTGTTGGCTAGTATTTTGAATGGCTAACTTTAACCGTGCGGTATCAACCACCGTTCCCAACCCAATGACTTGTTTAGGCGGAAGCAGCCATTCTTGTTGAATCAGCGCGGTTAACGCTTCATTAGGATTGGCTAAGTTAAGAACAATTCCTTGTAGATCGGCCTCACGCACCTGCTTTGCCATTTGATGAACCGTCTGGGCATTCACCGTTAATTCACCAAAACGATTCTCCTGTAGTTGCTGGCGATTACCGAAAGCCGTGATAATCACATCCGCAGTGTGCAGACTCGACCAGTCCTGGGTCTTGATTTCGGCGGTCGGCCACCCGGCTTGGAGGTCGTTTTGCAGGCCCACCACCCGTTCGTCATTCTCATCCAGCAATGTTAAACGATCAACTTGGTGGGTAGCTAACAATTGCGCTGCCAGTGCACTACCAACTTGACCAACTCCAATGATTACAATTTCACGCATTAGTTTTCTCCTCTCATATAAAAGGCGGTGTGGCCAGTTCTATTGGCCCACCGCCTCTTTAATTACTGAATTTCTGGAAACAGGTTGCGAAGATAGGCTTCTGGGCCCTCTGGCATTTCAATTTCCAATTCTGGATCAAGTTTTTCAACATGATCACCATATTCAAATTCAACTTCATCATTAAACCAAACTTGGATTCCCAAGGTAATTGCCACCCGCACTAAGCGCTGAACGGAGACTGAACTCCCTTCAGAAATTACCGTTAATGGTTTACCAGATTGAACCAGTTGGGAGAAGCGGTCATTTGCTAACTTTAAACCAAATGAAAGCAACTTGCCATCGTCGATCTTGCTGACCATTTGACCACAAATTGTCAGGCTAGGATCTTCAATCCGGCGTTGCACAAACTTCAAAGCTAACCGATACCGCTTTGGAGCATCATACTCATCACAAAACGCTGCTAACTTATCGGTAAACTCTGTCGCCTCTTGTTTAGTCCAATCAAATTGTTCCGTTGGATCCTGCATCGCCACTGCGAAGTTCCGTTCCCGCGCGTCCGCAATCTCTTCTGGAGTGTATTCACCAACGGGCTTTACTAAGTGATAAACCATTACTAATTCAATAAAGTTCAATGTGTCTTCACTAATTCCAGCCCGGGAGAATGGATCCAGATCAAACATCCGCAAACTAATGAATTGCACCCCTTCTTGTGGCAATTTCCGAACGTCGTTGGTCTTCCCATGGAAAGCAACCGGACCACAGAAGTCACCACTATCCATGTAGGTGCCGTTTTCCAGTAACCGGGAATATGATGAAACGTACTCGTTAAAAGAACCATATTCCACTTGTTCACCAGGCAGATTATGGAATCCATCGGGACCATTGCGGAAACTCCGGACCTGGTGATCTAGTCCTGGTGCGATGATATCTTGAGCCTTTGGTGGCACTGGGCTAGCACCAAACAAGTAGGTGAACAACCATTGAAGAGCGTAATAGCCAAGGCCCAGTTTAAAGTAGAGGTAGTTACGGAAGTCGGCTTCGGAATCAAATTCAAATTGACCAAACTTTTCATACAGCTTAGCAATTAGCTCTTCATCCAAACTATAACCAACGTGGACTCCACCCATTAGAGCCCGTTTGACACCGTACTTTTCGGTCATCCGACGGCAGCGGTCACGAGTACTCTTCTTTGTACAAGAATCACTCAACCGATCCAAGTCATGGAGATAAACGGGCGTCGGTGCAAGGCTAAGCGGCCAAAGCCGTTCCGTTTCGTGCAAGTCACCATCCACGATTTGTTCCAAAATTTCTAGTTGTCGAACCGCCGCTTTGGCGCTCCGGACAATAATCGCGTTGAATTCCATTAAGTTATCAGAATAACCACTTGTTAAGTACGGATTACAATCCCGATCCCCGAGTTCCTTTGGATAAGGGAACGTGCTGGTCCGACCATTGGTGAGAATCCGGTGCATTTCCGTCCGCATCCCAAACTTACCTTCAAATAGCAAATCACGAAACGCTGGTTCGTGAAAGGCGGTTTCTAACTCTTGCTTATCCATTACCTTCACCTTCATCTAATTCTTTTTCTTTTATCTTTTAATCGTGGCAATTACCACAAAAAATTAGCAATCCAATTATCAACGGTTTTACTCTTATGCAATCCCGAATGAGTAGCCTTTGCATTCTTGCAACACTTATTTTTAACTGGCGTCTTTTGGTGACTAAGTAAGTAGTTGACGGATAACGAAGACGCATTCGTTACTAGACTGTCAGAATTTGAACCATCACCTAAGTTTCCGTAAATGTTTAACACTTTCACTTGTTTCGGAAAACTGGTACTCAACTGAAGCAACTGCTGGTAACTTGGGTAATAACTATTCGCCGGATACATAATACTTGGCTTGTAATGATTTTTAGCATTTACCTTATTTTTATTAGCTTCATCGTTCAGTGACAGCACACCATCAAACGGCCCCGCCAAAATCACAAATTTTTGGGTAGTTGGCGTATGACTGGCCTGCGCTGCCAAAGCTTGGTACACCGCAACATTTCCTGCAGAATGCGCCACGATATTAATCTTACGAACCCCCTGTTTTTCATATAGGTAGGTCAACGCCTTGTTTAACCAATGTGCGTTCGTCGTGGTACTAGCGGAGTTATTAAGGAAGTTGACTTGGACGAGCGGATGCTTGGCCTTCTGAAAATTGCCCGATGTCGATAACTCACCATTGGGTTTAACATTAATCGTCATGACCTTTTTAGTACCCGGATAACGACGACTTAAGTCCTGAATCATCGTATC
>CAMXWI010000100.1 GCA_947252915.1 uncultured Lactobacillus sp. | reverse complement strand
GTGAATGGCCAAGTAGTTACTGAACTGGGGACGAAAGTTACCAAGGGCGACCAAGTCACAGTTGATGGCGTACCAATTAAGCGCGAACCACTTAAATACTATTTATTAAATAAACCGCGTGGTGTGGTTTCAACTGCCCATGATGATAAAGGACGACGAACGGTAGTTGATATTTTAAAGGATGACGATGTTGAAGAACGGGTTTATCCAGTTGGACGACTTGATTACGATACGACTGGAATCTTGTTGCTGACGAATGATGGAGCGTTAGCAAATAAATTAATGCATCCTAAATTCGAAGTGGAGAAGACCTATATTGCAAAGGTGAAGGGGGTCCTTAGCAACCATGATTTACAGAAGCTGCGGCAGGGTGTGATCGTAGACGGACGTAAGACACGGGAAGCAAAAAGCAAGCTATTAGAAGTTGCTGATAACCGGCAGTCTTCGCGGGTTCGTTTAACGATTCATGAAGGCCATTATCATCAAGTTAAACGAATGCTGAAAGCCGTTGGTCACCCTGTCATTAAATTGCATCGGGAAAGTTATGGCCCACTGAATTTATATGGTTTAGCTAGTGGCGGTCAATGGCGTGAATTAAAACCGAATGAAGTAAAGCAATTGAAAAATCTGAACTAACCCTATACGTCAGTCAAAAGATTGGTTATAATGTGGTTGGTACAAAATTTAATAGTGGTTTGTCTTCAAGGCAGGGTGCAATTCCCGACCGGCGGTATAGCCCGCAACCCGTGAAAACGGTGGAATCCAGTGTAATTCTGGGTGCCGACAGTAAAGTCTGGTAGATAGAAGATTCGCCTCATCATTTTGATGGGGTAAGTGGGGACAAATAATCTTTGTTCCCATTTTTTATCACAATTACTCGAAGATGACCTCAAATAATGGAGGTTGATTTTTATGTACAAAACATATTCACGTACCAAGCGCTTCACTATGACTGCTTGTTTGGCAGCAGTTGCTTTTTTACTCATGTTTATTGAGTTTCCAATTATCCCAGTGGTTTCGTATCTTAAATTGGATTTTTCGGATGTTCCGGTATTGTTAGGGGCCTTTATTTATGGACCATGGACGGGAATTTTAATCGCATTATTAAAATGCTTACTACACGGTTTAACTCGGGGCTTTTCACCTGTTGAAATGCTGGGGTTGTTTGCTAATTTATGCACGTCGATTGCATTAATTATCCCATTTAATATTATCTGGCACCGGTCTAAGTGGTCCTTGAAAAATCTGTTATTGGCTGGGACTGGATTAGCGACAATTGTGATGACCATTGTAATGACCATTTTTAATTATTATGTTTTGACCCCAGCATATATGAAGATGTTTAACTGGCATCCAACGCTGCCAATTGATAAGATGATGTTAATTGGAGTATTACCATTTAACTTAATTAAAGGGATTGCGGTTGGGATTATCTTTAGCCTTGTCTTAATTCATTTACGGACCTGGCTTCAATCACAAACCCAGTGATGAAATTTACGAAAGAAGAGGCCCAATTTTAGCGGCCTCTTTTTTTGTTGAGGACGGTGAAAGAATGGATCAATATTTGTTGACAATGTTTACGGACCAGCCGCGACGGTTTCGCGTAATTGAAAATATCGTGCGGAATAAAAGGACCCAGGCTAACTTGTTTTGGGGTTTAAACTATCAGCTGCTGAACTGGTCGGGAAGTAATACGCATCTTTCACGCCAGGAATTTGACCAGTGGTTGAGTAGCCAACAACGAGCTGGCTCACTCATGATTGAAGGCAATTATGCATGGTTGACCGATGCTGGAATGCAGCTGAAACAGTCCTATTTGCAGTCAATGTATCAACCACATAATAGTCAATGGTCATGGCTAATTAACCAGCAGAAATTTGCTGACCGCTTTTTACTTGGGGTTCAAGCAGTCTCTGAGCTAGTTCATCGACATCGTCATTATGTGCCGTTAAATATTTCGCCCACTGAAATGGTCATGGTGCGGAGATGGCTAGCCAATCCTCAGATAACAAATAAGCTGGAAATAGAACTCCAAATGATCGGTCAAAAGTTAGCACGGCAGGATATTCGTCTAGCAGAATTTTTTGCTGATCGTCTAATCGGCTACCGGACAACAGGATGGACTAATCAGCAGGCACAGTTGACGTTGAAACTTTCTGCAGATGAAATTCAAATTCTAAATTGGGATGTTTGGCTGGGGGTTGCCAGCTATCTTAAGATGCATTCCCAATGTAATCTTTACCGATTGATGGAAAGTTTAATCTCACAAGTTCCAATTAGTAATAGTGCTTGGCAAACTTTGCAGGATTTTCAAGAAGGAGTAACAATTCAAACAATTGCGCGACGTCGTCATCTGAAAGTTAGTACTGTTCGGGAGCATTTATTAGAGGCGGCGATAATTGTTCCCCAAGCGATTGACTGGAACCGCTTATTACCGTGGCCTGTTGAGCAGCAGTTACGTGATCATTATTTAGGACCGGTAGCAGAATGGCATTTTAAATCCGTTACTACGGATTCGGCAGCAGACTTTTTTTCTTTTCGTCTGTATCAAATTAAGGAGTTACAGCAAAGTCATGGAGCAATCTGAAATAACTTTACATAACATTTTACTATCAAAGTACCATTTCAAAGCGTTCCGTCCTGGACAAGAAGAAGCTTTAGTAAGTACTCTAAAGGGCGTTCCCACATTGGCAATTCTTCCGACTGGTGCAGGAAAGAGTTTGCTTTACCAGTTACCAGCTTACGTTACCAAAGGGCTGATTGTCGTAATTTCGCCGTTAATTTCATTAATGCAGGATCAAGTTGACCGGATTCGCCAACAGGGTGATTTTAAAGTTGCAATGTTAAATTCTCGTTTGGATTATCAAGAACAACGGGCAATTCTACAATCGTTAAATGATTACCGGTTTCTTTTTACTTCGCCAGAAACATTAGTGAAGCCGGCTGTTTTATCTCGTTTGCGTCAGGTAGCGTTAAGCATGATGGTAGTTGATGAGGCACACTGTATTTCACAGTGGGGCCCTAACTTTCGGCCAGAATATCTTCTTTTAAAGAATGTGATCGCGGATGTTCAACCGCCACGACTGCTACTATTGACTGCCACGGCTCCTGCTACCGTTGCAAACGATATTATTGAAAAACTCGGTCTTAATCGAAACGGGGTTAAAATAATTCGTCAGTCTGTTGACCGGCCCAATATTTTTTTAGCGGTCAAGCAACTAACGGATGACCAAGATAAGCAGCGGTATTTGATTAGAATCATTCATCAACTCGGGTCGAGCGGGGTGGTCTATTTTTCTAGCAAGAAAGTTGCTAATCAAGTTAGTCAATTAATTAGTAAACAGTGTGGATTACGTGTTGGTGTTTATCATGCAGGCCTAGATAATTTAGAACGCTTTCAGATTCAACAGCAATTTATGAATAATCAGTTAGATCTTATCTGTGCCACTAGTGCTTTTGGTATGGGAATCAACAAGAATGATTTACGCTATGTAATTCACTATCACTTACCGGGGAGTTTAGAAAGTTATGTTCAAGAATTTGGTCGGGCTGGCCGTGACGGGCAACCAGCGTTAGCCCTGTTACTGTATTGCCCAGGAGACGAGTATCTGCAGCAAGTGTTGGGACAAATTGAACTACCAGGTAACAGTGTTTTACAGCGAATTCATGATGGTAAATTATCTTCAAATTCATTAGGTGATCAAAAAGAGCTGTTTGAATTTTATTTTAATCATCATTATTCCGTTCATGATGTTCAAACGATTATGAGAGAACAAAACCGATTAAGTAAACAACGATTAAAGATAATGATGAATTACATTAATGCTGGCAAATGTTTGCGGCAAATAATTACTGAATATTTTGGTGAGCAAATGGTTAAGAAACCTCAGATGTGTTGTTCTATTGACAAGCCAGATTGGCAAGTCCAGAATTTGGGATTACCCGCTGTTGAATTATTAAAGGAAGAAGCTAGCCAGCAGGATTGGCAACAGGTAATTAAACAGTTATTCCATTAACTAGACTAATATGTAGACAGTTAATATAGAAATGCGCTACAATTTTATGTATGTAATTTAAGGAGGGTTAGTACATGAGTGAAAGACGTGAAGACCAACGGCCAGAAAATGAAAAATTGTGGGATAAAACCTTTGAAGATAATGAAGAAACGGATTCAAAGGGTAATCTTTCCCGTGTTAAACGCCGGAAGAAGGATTCACAAAATTCGCGAATTACGACAATTCTCGTCGTGTTAATTATTATTTTAGCGGCTGCACCAATTTTCTTCTGGGTGCGGCACGAACAGTCTTTTGATCATCCAGTCCGTGAGCAACGGGTCGCCCAATCAC